>JADLGU010000287.1 GCA_020849155.1 Rhodocyclaceae bacterium
CCTTGACCTGCAGCACCGCGAGGTCGGTCTCCGGATCGGTGCCGACCCCCCGGCCGCGGAAGCGGCGGCCGTCGTTGGTCGCCACCTCGATCTCGTCCATGTTCTCGACGCCGTGGTTGTTGGTGAGGATGTAGCCGTCGGCGCTGACAATGACGCCGGAGCCGAGGCCCGACTGGCGCTGCGGCCCGCCGAAGCGATCGCCGAAGAAATAGCGGAACACCGGGTCGTCGGCGAAGGGGTGGCGCGGCGCCCGGGTCTCCTTGCTGGTGTAGATGTGAACCACCGAGGGCAACGCCTTCCTCGCCGCATCGGCGTAGGAGCCGGCCTTGACCGCGCCGGATGTCGCCGGAGCGGCCGCCTCCTGCAGGGCCACCACCGCCGGCTGGGGCTTGCCGCCGAGCCAGTCAGGCTTGAGGGTCATCACCACGAACAGCGCGGCGATGCTGACCGTGACGGCCTGGGCGAAAATGAGCCACAATCGATGCATGATCCGGTTCGAGAGACAGAAATATGGACAGAAATGAATTGGCCGCCTATCTCGACGCGCTGCTCGAATGCGGCCGTTTCCGCGATTATTGCCCAAACGGCCTGCAAGTGGAAGGACGCGCCGAGGTGCGCCGCATCGTCTGCGGCGTCTCAGCCAGCCAGACTTTGCTGGAGGCGGCGCTGGCGGCCGGCGCCGATGCGGTGCTGGTGCACCACGGCTGGTTCTGGCGCGGCGAGGACGGCCGCGTCACCGGCATCCGCCGCGCGCGGTTGAAGACATTGCTTGCCAACGACCTCAACCTGTTTGCCTACCACCTGCCGCTGGATGCCCACGCCGAGTTCGGCAACAACGCCCAGCTGGCGCGCCGGATGGGCTGGACGGTGGACGGACGCTTCGGCGAGCAGGACATCGGATTTCTCGGCCGCACCCGCGGCACGGCCGGCGAACTGGCCGACCGGTTGGCCCTCGAACTGGGCCGGCTGCCCCTGCTGGTGGGCGATCCGGCGCGGGCGGTGGAGCGCATCGCCTGGTGCAGCGGTGGCGCGCAGGGTTATTTCGAGCAGGCCATCGCCGCCGGCGCCGACGCCTATGTCAGCGGCGAGATCTCGGAGCAGACCACCCACCTGGCGCGCGAGTCGGGCGTGCCCTACATCGCCGCCGGCCACCACGCCACCGAGCGCTACGGCGTGCAGGCGCTCGGCGCGCACCTGGCGGAGCGCTTCGGCCTCGAATGCCGCTACGTCGATCTGGACAATCCGGCGTGAGTGCCCCGCGCGGCCGCCCGAAGGGGTGCAAGCCACAACCCGGAGCCGCGCAGCGGCGAACCGTCGCCACCCCCTCGCCTGGCGAGGGGGACGGGGGGAGTGTGGTCCAGTGAGCCATCGCGGCGGGAACCGCAGCGATGGCATTCGCGCCATCGATCTGTCGCAGCGCCAGGCCGGGCTGTTCCACTTCCGACCGCTGCGCAGGCTTAACGTCGCGGCCGCGGAACCCGAACCGCCGCACCGGCACAACTTCCAGGAACTGATCTGGATCCGCGCCGGCGGCGGGCGCCACGCCATCGACGGCGCGCCCCTGGAGCTGCTGCCCGGCACCTGCTACTTCATCGCCCGCGGCCAGGTGCACCAGTTCCTCGAAGCGAGGAATGTGCACGGCTGCGTCGTGCGCTTCGCCGATGAGCTGATCCCCGAGCCGCATGGCGTCGAGGATCCCGGCTACCCGCTGGCCTGGTTCAACAGCATTAATGCTTCGCGCGGCATACGCCTCGAGGCGGCCGAGGCGCGCGAGTTCGAGCACCTCTTCGCTCTCATGGCGGGCGAATATGCGCGTCCGCCGCAGGCCGGCCGCCTGGAACTGCTCGGCGCCCTGCTGCGGGCCGTGCTGGTCAAGCTGGGGCGCGCCCTGCAGCACGGCCACGTGCGGGCGGCGGGGGCGGGCGCGGGCGGGTCGCAGGCGGAACTGTTCCGTGCCTTCCTCCTCCTGCTGGAGCGCGACTACGCAACCCACCACGACGTGGCGCACTATGCCGCCGCGCTGGGCGCCTCGCAGCGGCGCCTGACGGAGGCGGTGAGGTTGTGCGCCGGTGTATCGCCCAAGCAGGCGATCGAGGAACGTCTGCTGCTGGAGGCCAAGCGGCTGCTGCAGTTCACCCGCCGCTCGACCAAGGAGATCGCCTACGCCCTCGGTTTCGAGGACCCGCCCTACTTCAGCAAGGCGTTCCGCCGCGGCGCGCGCTGCTCGCCGCTCGACTACCGCCGGCTAGTGCAGGGCATGCCGCCGGACTGAATCCAACCGGTGTGCGATGACGTTCAAGCGGCATTGCGCCCGGCGCGCCAAGGACGGCGGGTATCCGGCTCCCTCCATGTCCCCCGGACCGGGCTGCGCCCGGTCCTCCTCCTTGACTTGCGGGAGCCGGGCACCCGCGATCCTTGGCGAGATACGGCTAGGGTTTTGAACCGCCAAAGATGCGCCGCGTCGATCGCTCGCGACGGTGGGGCGCTCTGCGCAGCGGAAGTCAAGGAGGAGGCGCCGGCCGAGGGCCGGCGACGGGGGACATGCAGCGGAGCAGAGCGCCCCACCGTCACGAGCGCCCACCCGCCTCAAACTCACGGCGGGCAAAGGTGCGGCTCTCCACTTTCGCGGGCACGACGGACGGGGGCGAAAATTACCCGCTTCCTGCCGGCTTTTCCATTTCCCCCCTTCGGGCCATGGCGTAATGTGTCGCCGTCTGCATATTGCGAGCGGGGAAGGCCGGCATGGTCGAATTCGTCTATTCCAACGTCGAGAAGGAAATCGCCGCCAAGGGCTATGACCAGGTGGTGCGCAGCCACTGCCGCATGTGCCACGGCGGCTGCGGCGCGCTGATCTACCTGAAGCAGGGCCGCATCGAGAAGATCAACGGCGACCCGGAGTGCCCGATCGCCCACGGCACTCTGTGCAGCAAGGGCCTGGCCTCGGCGGAGCTGGCCTACCATCCCGAGCGCCTGAAACACCCGGTCAAGCGCGTCGGCCCCAAGGGCAGCGGCCAGTGGCAGCGCATCTCCTGGGACGAGGCGCTCGACCTCATCGCCGAAAAGATGCTCGGCTACAAGGAGCGCTTCGGCGCCGAGTCGGTGGTCTTCGGCTATGGCACCGGGCGCGAGAACGAGGCGGCCATCTACCGCATGGCCAACCTGTTCGGCACGCCCAACGTGCTCACCGCCGGCCACCTCTGCTACGGCCCGCGTATCTCCACCGGCATCGTCACCTGCGGCTCCAACCCCATCGTCGACTACGAGAACAACCCGAAGTGCGTGATGGCCTGGGGCAACAACCTGGTCATCGCCAACTCCGACGAGTACAAGGGCGAGGCGCTGTCCAACTGCCTCGACGCCGGCGCCAAACTGATCGTGGTGGACCCGCGCCTGACGCGGCTCGCCGCGCGCGCCGACCTCTGGCTGCAGCTGCGGCCCGGCACCGACGGCGCGCTGGCCTTCGGCATGCTCAAGGTGATCATCGACGAGGGGCTCTACGACAAGGCCTTCGTCGAGGAGTTCGTGCACGGTTGGGAGCCCTTCGTCGCCCGCGTGAACGAATACCCGGTCGAGCGCGTCGCCGAGATCACCTGGGTGCCGGCCGAGAAGATCCGCGCCGCGGCGCGGATGTTCGCCGAGGCCGAGACCGCCGGCATCCAGTGGGGCGTGGCCATCGAGCAGCAGATCAACTGCGCCG
>JADLGU010000288.1 GCA_020849155.1 Rhodocyclaceae bacterium
CGTGCAGGTTGTTGATGTAGTAGGAGGACTCGCCGTCGCGGTCGAGCACGCGCTTGACGGCGATCTCGGCGTATTGCGACCACTGGCCGCTGGCGCGGCCCTGGCTGTTGTCGAAGTGCAGCTCGACGCTGGCGCGGCCGACGGGCTTCCTCTGGCCGGAACCGTTGAAGATCACGTCCTGCATCGACTCGCCGCGCAGGGCGGTGGCCTTTGATTCGCCCAGCACCCAGCGCACGGCATCGATCACGTTGGATTTGCCGCAGCCGTTGGGGCCGACCACGCCGACCAGCTGGCCGGGGGTCAATACGGAGGTCGGGTCGACGAAGGTCTTGAACCCGGCAAGTTTCAGCTTGGTTAGGCGCACGTATTCAGAAGGCTCTGTTTTTGTTGGGGAACGGCGCCCATCGAAGGCGCCGCAAGGCTGCTTATAATACCACCTTCGCCATCCACCCCGAACCCGCCGGCATGCCTTCCCAGCCTTCCAAAACCCTCGAGACCTTTGCCAATCCGGAGTCCAGCCGCGACTACCTGATTCACATGGAGATTCCGGAGTTCACCTGCCTCTGCCCGAAGACCGGCCAGCCGGATTTCGCCACCCTGGTGCTCGATTACATCCCCGACCGGACCTGCCTCGAGCTGAAGAGCCTCAAACTGTATGTCTGGTCGTTCCGCAACGAGGGGGCCTTCCACGAGGCCGTCACCAACCGCATCCTCGACGACCTGGCCAAGGCGACCAAGCCGCGCTTCATGCGCCTGACGGCGAGGTTCTACGTGCGCGGCGGGATTTTCACGACGGTGGTGGCGGAGCGGCGCAAGAAAGGCTGGAAGCCGCAACCGAGGGTCGAACTGGACGACTATCCGTCGCAGTCGACCACGCGCTGAGTTGCCGACGGTTCAGTCGGGCAACAGCTCCCGCACCTTGTCCAGCCGGGTGAAATGGCAGCCGGCGGAATCGATGCTGAGCCAGCCCTCGCGCTTCCACAGGCTCAGCACCCGGGCCACCGTCTCCAGCCGCACGCCGACGATCTCGCTGATCTGCTCCAGCGTCAGGGTGATCGGCAGGCGCGCCTTGTGGCCTTTCTTGTCCACGCCGTAGCGGTCGATCAGCAGGGTCATCAGCACCGCCAGGCGCTGGGGCACCGTCCCGGCGCTGACGATCTCGATCTTGCTGATGAACGCCTCGGAAAAGCGTCCGATCTCGACGCGCAGCGGGCCGGCCAGCCGAGGGTACTTCTCGGAGAACTTCAGGATCGCCTCGGCATCGACGAAAATGCCCATCATGCCGTCGTTCATGGCCACCGCGTCGGTCGGGTACTTCATGCCGGCCCAGATGGCGAAGATGCCCATCGAATCGCCCGGGCCGTACAAGCCGTAGGTGCGGCTGACGCCCTTCCGGTTGCTGCGCGCGGCCTTCACCAGGCCTTGCTCGATGAAGACCACGCGGCGGTTCGTCTCGCCCTGGCGCCAGAAGAAATCGCCCGCCCTGAAAACCTCGACCGTGGCGGCTGCGGCAAGCTCGGCGACGACGCGCGCCGGCAGCTTGGCGAAGAACTCGAAGCGCTGCATGCGCTTGACCAACTCGTCCTTGCCCGGTTGCTGGGCCGGCAGCGGGGTATGCCGCCGGATGCGGCGAAAAACACGGCGCGGCAAGTCCATGGCAAAATGCCTGGCGCCGGGTTCGGGCGTTTTTTTCTGGCTCATCAATCCTCCTGCCGACCGGATTGCCGCTTTATTCCTCCGAGCCGGAATGTTTTAGGTTTTATTTATTCATCATTGACAAAGGTCAATGTGTGTAAGCTTACCACTTTCCTCGGCCCGAGAGGTTGCCGGCCCGCGTGAAACCTGACGCCGACGATCCGCAGCACACCCCGATGATGCAGCAGTTCCTGCGCCTCAAGGCGCAGTACCCCGACCTGCTGCTGTTCTACCGCATGGGGGATTTCTACGAGCTGTTCTACGAGGACGCCGAGAAGGCGGCGCGCCTGCTCGACATCACCCTCACCACCCGCGGCCAGTCCGCCGGCCGGCCGATCCGCATGGCCGGCGTGCCCTACCACGCCGTCGAGCAGTACCTGGCGCGGCTGGTGAAGCTGGGCGAATCGGTGGTGATCTGCGAGCAGATCGGCGATCCGGCGACCTCCAAGGGCCCGGTCGAGCGCGCGGTGACGCGCATCGTCACGCCCGGCACCCTCACCGACTCGGCCCTGCTCGACGACAAATCCGACTCCTTGCTGCTGGCCCTCGCCCCGCAGAAGAACCTGATCGGCCTGGCCTGGCTCAACCTCGCCAACGGCGACTTGCGCCTGCTCGAAGTCGGTCCGGGCGCGCTCGCCGCCCAACTCGAGCGCCTGCGCCCGGCGGAGATCCTGCTGCCGGACGGCGCGCCGGAGGGCTTCCCGGCAGGCGCCGCCGCGCCGCTGCGGCGTCTGCCCGACTGGCATTTCGACCGCGACGCCGCCTCGCGCGGACTGACTTTGCATTTCGGCACGCGCGACCTGGCCGCCTTCCTGCCGGAGTCGGGACCCGAAGCGCCGACCGCCGCACTGGCCGCCGCCGGCGCCCTCTTCCAATACGCCAGGACGACGCAGAACCAGGCGTTGGCCCACATCACTTCCATCAAGCTCGAGCGCGAGCGCGAATGGCTGCGCCTCGACGCCGCCACGCGGCGCAACCTGGAACTCACCGAGACCCTGCGCGGAGAGCCGGCGCCGACCCTGCTTTCCCTGCTGGACGACTGCCGCACGTCGATGGGCTCGCGCTGGCTGCGCCACGGCCTGCACCATCCGCTGGCCGACCGCAGTGCGGCGGCGGCGCGTCACGCAGCGGTGGCCGAACTGGCCGGCGAGGCCGGCAACGGGCCGTATGCGTCCATCCGGCAGGCGTTGCGCGGCCTTGCCGACATCGAGCGCATCACCGCGCGCATCGCGCTGCGCAGCGCACGTCCGCGCGACTTGTCCGCGCTGCGCGAGAGCCTGGCGAACCTGGATGCCTTGCGCGCGCCGCTGGCCGCGGCACAGGCCGACCTCTTGCGCGCCTTGTACGCCGACCTCGCCACGCCCGCCGACTGCCTCGCTCTGCTCGTCCGCGCCATCGCGCCGGAACCCGCGGCGGTGCTGCGCGACGGCGGCGTCATCGCCGAAGGCTACGACGGCGAGCTGGACGAACTGCGCGCCATCGAGCAGAACTGCGGCGCCTTCCTGCTCGAGCTGGAAGCGCGCGAGCGCGCCCGCACCGGCATCGCCAACCTGCGCGTCGAGTACAACCGCGTGCATGGCTTCTACATCGAGGTCAGCCACGCCAACGCCGGGAAGGTGCCGGACGACTACCGCCGCCGGCAGACGCTGAAGAATGCCGAGCGCTACATCACGCCGGAACTGAAGGCCTTCGAGGACAAGGCGCTCTCGGCGCAGGAGCGGGCGCTCGCGCGCGAGAAGCTGCTCTATGAGGAACTGCTGACGCGGCTCGCCGAGGACATCC
>JADLGU010000289.1 GCA_020849155.1 Rhodocyclaceae bacterium
CGTTCGCATGGAAGGCCGGGTCGGGGCGGGACGTCCAGTTGAAGATCTGGATGGGCATCACCGTGAAAGGCGAGAACAGCCAGTCGAACAGGCCGGCCGGCGGATCGCCCGCGAAGGGCACCGGCGGCAGGAAGGCGATGAAGGTCAGCGCGCCGATGGTGATGATCGGCGCCGTCTCGCCGATGGCGCGCGCCATGCCGATGATCACGCCGGTGAGGATGCCGCCGGTCGAGTACGGCAGGATGTGGCCCTGCACCACCTGCCACTTGGTGGCGCCGAGCGCGTAGGCCGCCTCGCGAATGGCGCCGGGGATGGCGCGGATCGCCTCGCGCGTGGCGACGATCACCACCGGCAGGATCAGCAGGGCCAGCGTGAGGCCAGCGGTGGCCACCGACTGGCCGAGGCCGAACTCGTACACGAAGAGGCCGAGGGCCAGCAGGCCGTACACGATGGACGGCACGCCGGCCAGGTTGCCGATGTTGATCTCGATGACGTGGGTCACCCAGTTCTTCGGCGCATACTCCTCGAGGTAGATGCCGGAAGCGACGCCCAGCGGCACCGCCACCACCGCGGTCACCAGCATCACCATCACCGTGCCGATCCAGGCCGAGAGGATGCCGGCCTGGCCGGCGCGGCGCGAGGGGAACTCGGTGAAGAACTCCGGCCGCAGTCGGGCGTAGCCGTCGATCAGCATGTCGACGAACAGCGTGGCGAAGGTGAGCAGGCCGACCGACAGGCAAAGCAGCCCGACCACGCCGAAGACCACGTCCCAGCGCTTGCGCCGCGCGATCAGCGCGCGCAGACCATCACCCCTCTCCCGCGAGCGGGAGAGGGGCTGGGGGAGAGGGCGCGCCTTCATCAGTATTGCTCCCGGTACCTGTGCCGCAGCCAGTAGCCGAGGATGTTGAACAGCAGCGTCATCAGCATCAGCGTCAGCCCCGCGGCGAAGATGGTCTGGTAGCCGACGCTGCCGTGCGGCAGGTCGCCCAGCGCCACCTGCACGATGAAGGCGGTGATGGTGGCGGCCGGCTCCATCGGGTTCCAGGTCAGGTTCGGCTGCATGCCGGCGGCCACCGCCAGGATCATGGTCTCGCCCACCGCGCGCGAGATGCCGAGGATGTAGGCCGCCATGATCCCCGAGAAGGCCGCCGGCACCACCACCTTCACGGCGGTCTGCAGGCGCGTCGCGCCCATGGCGTAGGAGCCCTCGCGCAGGGCCATCGGCACGGCGCGCATGGCGTCCTCGGCGATGGAGCTCACCGTCGGCACGATCATGATGCCCATCACCAGGCCGGCCGAGAGCAGGTTGAAGCCCGGCAGCTCGGGGAACAGTTTCTGCAGCAGCGGCGTGACGAAGAGCAGCGCGAAATAGCCATACACGATGGTCGGCACGCCGGAGAGCAGCTCGAGCATCGGCTTCACCGTCTCGCGCACGCGCGCGCCGGCGAATTCGGAAAGATAGATGGCGATGACGGTGCCGAACGGGATCGCCACCAGCAGGGCGACGCCGGAACTGACCAGGGTGCCGGAGAGCAGCACGACGATGCCGAAGTGGGCGTCGTCGAAGAGCGGCGTCCACTGCGTGTCGGTGAGGAAATCCCACAGCGGCACGTGGCGGAAGAACACCACCGATTCCGACACCAGGATGTAGACGATGCCCAGCGTGGTGAACACCGACACCAGCGCCGCCAGGAACAGGATCGCTTCGATGACCTTTTCCTTGAAGCGGCGCGCGGAGCGGTGCGCCAGGCGACCTGCCGCCGCTACGTCATTCCCGCGGAAGCGGGAATCCATGGCATCCGCACCGGCCGACATCAAAGCTTCGCTTCCCGCTTCATCAGTTCCTCGATGGTGATGCCGACCTCGGCGGTGCCGCCGAAGACCGTGCCCAGCTTGCCCTTCTGCAGGTGCTCGATATTGCCGGTGTAGGCCTTGGCCGGCAGCGGCACGTACTTCACTTCCTTCGACAGCTTGGCGCCGTGCTTCATGTAGAACTCGACGAACTTCTTCACCTCGGCGCGCTGCCAGGCCTTCTCGGTAACGTAGATGAAGATCGGGCGCGAGAGCGGCTCGTAGGAGCCGTCGATGACGCTCTCCATGGAGGGCGCCACCGCCTTGCCCTTCGGATTGACCACCGGCACGGCCTTCAGCTTGGCGGTATTCTCGGCGTAGTAGGCATAGCCGAAGTAGCCGATGGCGTTGGTGTCCTGCGTCACGCCCTGCACCAGCACGTTGTCGTCCTCGGAGGCGGTGTAGTCGCCGCGGCTCGATTTGGCCTTGCCGACGACGGCCTCGGTGAAGTAGTCGAAGGTGCCGGAGTCCGAGCCGGCGCCGAACAGCTTGACCGGCGCATCCGGCCAGGCCGGATTGACCTGGTTCCAGCGCGTCACCTTGCCCTGCGCGGCCGGTTCCCACAGCTTCTTCAGTTCCTCCACCGTCATCTGCTTGATGAAGGCGTTCTTCGGGTTGATCACCACGGTCAGCGCGTCGAAGGCGACCGGCAGCTCGTAGTACTTGATGCCGGCGGCGGCGCAGGCCTCCATTTCCTTCTTCAGGATCGGCCGCGAGGCGTCGGAAATGTCGATCTCGCCGCGGCAGAATTTCTTGAAGCCGCCGCCGGTGCCGGAAATGCCGACGGTGACCTTGATGGCGTTCTTCTCGGCCTTCTGGAATTCCTCCGCCACCGCCTCGGTGATCGGATAGACCGTCGAAGAGCCGTCGATCTTGACGACGTTGGATTGGGCCAGGGCGCCGCCGGCGGCCAGTTGGCCGATCGCCAGCGCGAGAATCGTGTGCTTGAGATGCTTCATGATTTAGCTCCTTGTCTGAGGGTGCGGGACGAAGTTTATTTCGTCAATGTGACGGGAATGTTACGGGGCGGGCGGGGCCGCGATCCCCTCGCCCCGCCGTCCTGCGGAGACCGACTTTTGCCGGGCCCTTGCAGTGAGTCCGGTTCGGCCAGAACCCGTCATTCCGGGGTCGCGCAGGACGGCGAGGCGCCCTGCTTGTCCTGGCCCGAAGGAGTAAGCTTCCGCTTTCCTGAAATCACGCAAGCTGAATGCATTCGGCAGTCCACTCATCGAGGCCCGCATGAAAATACTGCTTCTAACCGCATTGTTCTTCGCCCTGCCCGTCGCCGCAGAGGACACCCGCCAGCCGGTCAAGCTGACGCCGCAGGCGCAGGAAGTCCTGCGCCAGGAGATGCTCGACAACCTGATCGCGATCAACGAGGTCCTGGCGCTGGTGGCGGCGAACAAGGTCAAGGAGGCCGGCGAGGTTGCGGAAGCCAGGCTCGGACGCAGTGCGATGGGCAAGAACGCCCGTTTGCCGTTCGAGGCCCGGCCGGGGCCGCAGATGCCGGCGGCGATGCACGAGCTGGGCCGCAACGGCCATCTCGCCGCCAGCGAGTTCGCCGCGGCCGCGGCAAGCGGCGACCGCGAGCGCGCCCTGACGCTGCTGCCGAACCTGACGGGCAGCTGCGTGGCCTGCCACGCGAGCTATCGCACGCGGTAGCCAGCGCTCAAGCCCGATTCCGGGAAAAGTCAGTCGCTGCGAGACGGCGGAAAGGGGCCATCCGCGCCGCCTTGCCGGAGGCGGGTTTATTTGATTACAATGCATGCATTGCAGTCAACCAGGGAAATACCATGGCCAATTTGACGATCCGCAATCTGGACGATGAACTCAAGAGCCTGCTGCGCCAGCAGGCGGCCCGCCACGGCTGCTCGATGGAACAGGAGGCGCGCGACATTCTGCGCCTAGCCGTGCAGACGCAGGCCACCGGGCCGGACTTCGCGCAACGGATACACCAGCGTTTCGCCGGCCTCAAGGTCGACACCCTGCCGATACCGAAGCGGCGCGCGGCGCGCCTGCCGCCAGCGCCGAAA
>JADLGU010000290.1 GCA_020849155.1 Rhodocyclaceae bacterium
AGGTAGTACTCGCGCTGGCTCTTCTCCATCTGGCGCTTGACGCGGCCGCGGATGCGCTTCTCGACCTGCAGGATGTCGAGTTCGGTCTCCAGCTGCGAGAGCAGTTTCTCCAGGCGGGCGCCCACGTCGAAGATCTCGATGATCTCCTGCTTCTGCTCCAGCTTGAGCGGCAGGTGGGCGGCAATGGTGTCGGCCAGGCGCCCGGCTTCCTCGATGCCGGCCAGGGAGGTCAGGATCTCCGGCAGGATCTTCTTGTTGAGCTTCACATACTGGTCGAACTGGGCGATGATGGCCCGGCGCATCGCCTCGACCTCGTGGGTGCTGCGTTCGGAGGCCGGCACCGGCACCACCATGGCGGTGAACAGTGCGCGCTGGTCGCTGATGCGCTCGATGCGGGCGCGCTGGCTGCCTTCGACCAGCACCTTCACGGTGCCGTCGGGCAGCTTGAGCATCTGCAGGATGTTGGCGATGCAGCCGATCTCGTACATGTCCTCGGCGCCCGGCTCGTCCTTGGCCGCCGACTTCTGCGCCACCAGCAGGATATTCTTGCCCGCTTCCATGGCGGTTTCCAGCGCCTTGATGGACTTCGGCCGCCCGACGAAGAGCGGGATCACCATGTGGGGGAATACCACCACGTCCCGCAGAGGAAGCAGCGGCAATTCGAGTCTTTCCGAGGGGAGGTCAAGCGCACTTGACATGATGATTATCCTTTATAGAGACGGCCGTTCAGCCCACATGGGGGTCAACGGCAGAAAATTCAAGAAGTTCAGCCGGCAGCAAAAGGCCGGCCGAATCAGTCAGTTGGAACCGGCCACCTTGGGCTGGTCGGCGTAGATCAGGATGGGCTTGGCGGTTCCCTCGACCATGCCTTCGTCGATCACCACCTTGGAGACATTCTCCATGTTGGGAAGTTCATACATGGTGTCGAGCAGCACCGACTCGAGGATGGAACGCAGGCCGCGCGCGCCGGTCTTGCGCTTGAGCGCCTTGCGGGCGATCGCCTGCAGGGCCTGGGGTCGGACCTCGAGCTCGGCGCCCTCCATGGCGAAGAGCTTCTGATACTGCTTGATGAGGGCGTTCTTCGGCTCGACCAGGATCTCCATCAGCGCCGCATCGTCCAGTTCGTGCAGGGTGGCCACCACCGGCAGGCGACCGACGAATTCGGGGATCAGGCCGAACTTGATCAGGTCCTCGGGCTCGATCATGCGCAGGGTCTCGGTGACGTCCTTGCTGTCGCGGCTCTTCACCTCGGCGCCGAAGCCGATGCCGCCCTGCTCGGTGCGGTTGCGGATCACCTTGTCGAGTCCGTCGAAGGCGCCGCCGCAGACGAACAGGATGTTGGTGGTGTCCACCTGGACGAAGTCCTGGTTGGGGTGCTTGCGGCCGCCCTGCGGCGGCACCGAGGCGATGGTGCCCTCGATCAGCTTCAGCAGCGCCTGCTGCACGCCCTCGCCGGAGACGTCGCGGGTGATCGACGGGTTGTCGCTCTTGCGCGAGATCTTGTCGATCTCGTCGATGTAGACGATGCCCTGCTGCGCCTTCTCGACCTCGTAGTCGCACTTCTGCAGCAGCTTCTGGATGATGTTCTCGACGTCCTCGCCGACGTAGCCGGCCTCGGTCAGCGTCGTCGCGTCAGCCATCACGAAGGGCACGTTGAGCAGGCGCGCCAGGGTCTGCGCCAGCAGGGTGTTGCCCGAGCCGGTGGGGCCGATCAGCAGGATGTTGCTCTTGGCCAGTTCCACCTCGTCGCTCTTCGACAGGTGCTTGAGGCGCTTGTAGTGGTTGTACACCGCCACCGAGAGGATGCGCTTGGCCTGCTCCTGGCCGATCACGTACTGGTCGAGGATGGTGCAGATTTCCCTGGGCGTGGGCAGATCGCCCTTGGCGCCCTTGCCGCCGTGGTCCGAGGCGATCTCGTCGCGAATGATGTCGTTGCACAGCTCGATGCACTCGTCGCAGATGAAGACGGACGGCCCGGCGATGAGCTTGCGCACCTCATGCTGGCTCTTGCCGCAGAAGGAACAGTAAAGGAGCTTCTCGCCCGGGGTCTTTTTTTCTGTCATTACTGTCTCCGGCCTTTCATTTCGCCGCAGTCTCCGCGCGGTTCGTCAGCACCTGGTCCACCAGACCGTAGTCGACCGCCTCGGGGCCCGAGAGGAAGTTGTCACGGTCGGTGTCGCGCTCGATGCGATCGATCGGCTGGCCGGTATGCAGCGCCATGATCTCGTTCAGCCGGGCGCGCAGGTAAAGAATTTCCTTGGCGTGAATCTCGATGTCGGAGGCCTGGCCCTGGAAGCCGCCCATCGGCTGGTGGATCATCACGCGCGAGTTGGGCAGGCAGAAGCGCTTGCCTTTGGCGCCGGCCGTCAGCAGGAAGGCGCCCATGCTCGCCGCCTGGCCGATGCAAAGCGTCGACACGTCCGGCTTGATGAACTGCATGGTGTCGTAGATAGCCATGCCCGAGGTCACCACGCCGCCCGGGGAGTTGATGTAGAGGTTGATTTCCTTCTTAGGGTTCTCAGCTTCCAGAAACAGCAACTGGGCGCA
>JADLGU010000291.1 GCA_020849155.1 Rhodocyclaceae bacterium
CTGGCCGCCCAAATCCACGAGGCCCGCGCGCTGCGCGAGCAAGCCTCAGAGGAAGCTGCGCTGATTCAATACGCCGCAATGCGGAGATGTCGACACATCCTTCTTAAGCTCAACTTTCCGAAGGTTCCAATTGGAGAAATCACGACAGTAACGTCAGGTGGTACGCCGTCACGGGATAATCCAAGTTACTGGAACGGCAATATCCCGTGGATCAAGACAGGCGAACTGCTCGATGTCGATATTCTCTCTGCAGAGGAGCACATCACCAATGCCGGCGTTGCAAATAGCAGTGCAAAGATTTTTCCGCCCCACACGGTGCTGATCGCCCTGTATGGGCAGGGGCAGACGCGAGGGCGTACAGGGCGCCTATTGATTCCGGCTGCGACAAATCAGGCTTGCTGCGCAATTCTCCCGAATGAAGAAAAACTCGATCCGCGATTCGTCCAATACTGGCTGCGTGGCCTTTACTTCGAGCTTAGAGAACAAGCCCAAGGAGGAGCGCAGCCGAACTGGAACGGGGGCATGATTAAGGCCCTGTTAATTCCGCTTGCTCCCATCTCAGAACAACGCCGCATCGTCTCCGAACTCGACGCCCTCCAGACTGAAGTCGACGCCCTGAAACGCCACCAGGCCGAAACCGCCGCCGAGCTAGACGCCCTGCTCCCCGCCATCCTCGACCGCGCCTTCCGCGGCGAACTGTAGAGGTGAATCTCGACCATGACCGCCGCCCCGCTCTGCGTCACGGAAATCATCCGCCGTCTCGATCAGGGGATGACGCGGCCCTTCCTCGTCCGTGCCGAAGACGAGGCGCTGTACGTCGCCAAGGGCCGCGAGGTGACACGGCCCGGCCTCATCGCCGAATGGCTGTGCGGCCATCTTGCGCGCAGCTTTGGGCTGACCATCCCAGAATTCACTCTCCTCGACGTCCCGCCGGAACTGGTGGAGGTCTTCGGCCCCGAGGCCGACGCACTCGGGGCCGGCCTCGTGTTCGGCTCGCGCCGAGAGGCCGATGTGCAGGAATTCGCCATCACCCAACTGAAGCGTATCGGTCAGGCGGAACGACAGCGCGTGCTGGCGTTCGACTGGTGGGTCGAAAACGGCGACCGTTCGCTTTCGCCCCACGGCGGCAACCCCAACCTGCTCTGGCGGGCGGCGGAGAGCCGCCTGCTGGTGATCGACCATAACCTCGCCTTCGAGGCCGGATTCGACGAAAAGGCCTTTTTCGAGACCCATGTATTCCGGGAGGATGCCGAAGCGGTTTTCGGCGACCTGGTATGCCGTGCGGAATTGTCGGCTGCCCTGGCATCGGCCCTGACTGAATTCGACCAGGCCGCGTCGAGCCTGCCGCCGGCCTGGCATTGGGTGGATATGGAGCAAACCCTACCAGTTCAGGTAGACTTGGAGTCCATCAAGGAGCGGCTGGCAGCACGCGCCGCGCTTGTCCGGGGGGACAAGTCATGAACCAGACAGCCCGATATTCGATTGTTCGTTTCCTGCCCTATGCGGAAACGGAGGAGTTCGCCAACGTCGGCGTGGTGCTGTTCGCCCCCGGCAAGCGTTATTTCGATTTCCGCCTGAACAGCAAGTGGCGGCGCATCGGCGCTTTCTTCGAGCCGCTGGAGCGGCGCGTGTTCGCGGAAGGCATCCGCGCTTTCGGCGAAGAACTCCAGCGCACCCGGGCACTCGCCATGGATATGCTCGGCGACAGCCGCGGCCAAGCTGCGGCGGCGGGAGTATTCGAGGACCTGGTGCGCCCACGCGAAGCCCTGTTCCGCTTCTCTTCGATTCGCGCCATCGTGACGGATGCGCCGGAAGCCAAGCTGGCGGCGCTCTTCGATCACTATGTCGAGCATGCCTTCGCCACGCACGAATATCACGAAGCCCTGATCGAGCGAGCGGTGCGCGGCGTGTTGCGCCGGGAAGGTCTGGGGCAGAGGTTCCGCCCGGCAAAGCTCGGTACGGGTGAAGTGCGTTTCGGGGTACCTTTCGCCGAACTGGACGAAACCGGCAGGGCCCGTCGCGTCATCAAGCCGATGCACCTCGCCCACGACGACCCGATCCGGATTCTGGATCACGGCAGCCAGTGGGTGGGCCGCCTGCGCCATCTGGAACGCGTTCGGGCGCTGCCCGATGCGCTGTTGCTGGCCATCACCGAACCGGAAGGGGATGGCGGCCGGCTCGATGCCTACAACGAGGCGCGCCGCGAACTGCAGAAAACCGGAGCCATCCTCGTGCCGGCGAAGGACGAAACGCGCATTCTCACTTTCGCGCGCGGTTAGGTTTTCAGCAGTTTCTCCCCCGTAATGCAGGCGCTCAACGTGTCGTTTTGAAAGTGGCAGCCATGAGCACGTCTAGCAAGATCGAGTGGACGGAGCAGACCTGGAATCCGACGGTCGGGTGCACGAAGATATCGCCGGGCTGCAAGCATTGCTACGCGGAAAAGATGGCCCTGCGTCTCCAGGCGATGGGCATGCGCGGTTATGAAAACGGCTTTGGCTTGTCGCTGATGTCCGAGCGGCTTGCCGAGCCGCTGGAACGCCGCAAGCCAACAATCTACTTCGTGAATTCCATGTCGGACCTGTTTCACGAAGAGGTGCCGTTCGAGTACATCGACAAGGTGTTCGACGTGATGAAACGGGCGCACCAGCATACCTTCCAGGTGCTGACCAAGCGCGCCGAGCGCATGGCCGACTACTGCCGGGGCAAGGCGGTGCCGCCCAACGTCTGGCTGGGCGTCTCGGTTGAGGACAGGAAGCACGGATTGCCCCGTATTGAACTGCTCCGAGGCATCGACGTGATGGTCCGCTTCCTGTCCATCGAGCCGCTGCTCGAAGACCTCGGCAAACCGGATTTCAGCGGCATCCATTGGGCGATCGTCGGCGGCGAATCCGGCAGCAAGGCCCGGCCGATGCAACGGCAATGGGTCGATGGCATCAAGCGCCAATGCGACAGGTACGGCGTGCCGTTCTTCTTCAAGCAGTGGGGCACATGGGGGCCGGACGGACAGAAGCGCTCAAAGAAAACCAACGGTCGCACCTACAAAGGCCGGGTATGGGATGCCATGCCGGCGTGAGCGGAAAAGTCAGTCTCCGCGAGACGGCGTTCACACCTTGAGCAGTTCCCTCCTGCCGCCCAGCCAGCGCTCGACATGGCGGTCGGCGGCATCGGGGTACTCCTTCAGCAGCCGCTCCGCCGTCTCGCGTGCCGCTTCGAGCAGACCGGCGTCGGCTTCGAGGTCGGCGTAGCGCAGCAGCGGCACGCCGCTCTGGCGGCTGCCGAGGAATTCGCCGGGGCCGCGCAAATGAAGGTCCAGCCGCGCGATCTCAAAGCCGTCGCCGTTCTCGAAGATGACCTTCAGCCGCGCCCGCGCGGTCTCGCCGAGCGGATGGGCGTAGAGCAGGACGCAGACCGAGTCGTCGGCGCCGCGGCCGACGCGGCCGCGCAACTGGTGCAGCTGCGAGAGGCCGAAGCGCTCGGCATGTTCGATGACCATCAGCGAGGCGTTGGGTACGTCGACGCCGACCTCGATCACCGTGGTGGCGACGAGGAGCTGCACTTTCCCCGCGGTGAATTCACCCATCACCCGCGCCTTCTCATCGCCCTTGAGGCGGCCGTGCACCAGGCCGACCTGCAGCTCCGGCAGCTCGGCGCGCAGGCGCTCGAAGGTGTCCACCGCCGTCTGCAGCTGCAGCTTCTCGCTCTCTTCGATCAAGGGGCAAACCCAGTAGGCCTGCCGCCCTTGCGCACAGGCGTCGCGGATGCGCGCGATGACCTCGTCGCGGCGCGCCTCCGACACCAGCTTGGTCAGCACCGGCTTGCGGCCCGGCGGCAACTCGTCGATCACCGAGACGTCGAGGTCGGCGTAGTAGCTCATGGCGAGGGTGCGCGGGATCGGCGTGGCCGACATCATGAGCTGGTGCGGATTGACGCCCTTCTCGCGCAATGTCAGCCGCTGGCGCACGCCGCCGCGGTGCTGCTCGTCGAGGCTGGCCAGCCCGCGGCGCGGGAACGCCACCGCCGCC
>JADLGU010000292.1 GCA_020849155.1 Rhodocyclaceae bacterium
CGCCAAGGTCCACCCGGCCGCGGGCGACCCCGGGGCAGCGATGCGGTTGGGGCAGCAAAAGGAGGAGGTCATGGACATGGAGCAGATCAACGCCGGCAAGTTGCGTGCGATCGGCTATGATGCCACCGCCCGCCTGCTGCGCGTCGAGTTCGACGATCGCCGGGTGATCGAGTACGCCGGTGTATCCGCCGAAATCTGGCGGCGGCTGCGCGGCTCCGGCGCGATGTGGAGCTACTTCAGGGACAACATCGACGACGAGTATGCGTCGAAGCGCATCAGGTAATTCCGCAGTGGCGGCGGGAGACGTCGGGTAAAATCCGGCTCGTGAAGCTCCTTGCCATCGAATCCTCCTCCGACCTGTTCTCCGCCGCACTGCTCCTCGACGGCCGCATTGTCGAGCGTGAGGGCGCAAGCGGCACTCCCCACTCGGCCATTGCGTTGCCGCTGATCCGGGCCCTGCTCGACGAGCATGGTCTGGCCCTGACCGGGTTGGACGGCATCGCCTTCGGTGCCGGCCCTGGCGCATTCACCGGTCTGCGCCTGGCTTGCAGCGTGGCGCAGGGGCTGGCGGTCGGCGCCGGCCTGCCCGTGATCGGCGTTGGCAGCCTGGAGGCCCTGGCGCTGGATGCCGGCGAGGGAAGGATCTTCGCCTGCACCGATGCGCGCATGAACGAGGTGTACTGTGCCGCCTATCAGGTGCGCGGGGAGACGGTGGAGACGGTACTGGCGCCGGCGGTGAGTTCGCCGGAGCGCGTGCCGCTGCCGCCCGGCGAGGGCTGGCTGGGCTGTGGCAGCGGTTTTGCCGCCTACGGCGATGCGTTGTCCGTCCGTCTGGGCGCATCGATGGCCCGGATCGATGCGGCAGCGCGGCCGCATGCCGCCGCACAACTGCGGCTGGCGGCGCCGTGCTTCGCGCGCGGCGAAGGCCTTGATCCCGCGCTGGCGGTTCCCCTGTATGTGCGCGACAAGGTGGCGATGACCACGCGCGAGCGCATCGCCGCTGGAGGCAAGGCTTGAGCGCCGTGCTGAAGAGCGCGCCGTCCTTCGAGCCGATGCGGCCGGAGGACATCGATGCCGTCATGGCCACCGAGCAGCGTGCCTACCCTTTCCCATGGTCGCGTGCCAATTTCAGCGATTCGCTGGTTTCCGGCTACAGCGCGTGGTGCTGTCGCGTCGGCGGCGCGCTGGTCGGCCATGCGGTGATGATGCTGGTGCTGGACGAGGCGCACCTGCTCAACATTACCATCTCACCGGATTGGCAGCGGCACGGTTACGGCATGCTCGTCATGCAGCACTTGTTCGACGTGGCGCGTTCGCACGGGGCGAAGCGCATGTTCCTCGAGGCGCGGCCGTCCAACGCGCCGGGGCAGGGTTTGTACGACAAGCTCGGTTTCGAAACCATCGGCCGGCGGCGCGGCTACTATCCGGCCGATGCAGGGCGCGAGGACGCCGTGGTCATGGCGCTGACTTTATGAGCAGGCGAGAGAGCATTTTGAGGGAGATGGGGCTCGCGCCGCTGTGGCGCCTGCGGGACAGGCCGGCGCTGCCGGCCGCAGCGCCGGCCGAGGCGGAACCGGTGCCGGCGCCGCCAGTCGACACACCGACCGGTAACGAGCGGACCCGACGCATCGCGGCCATGGGATGGGACGAGTTGCGCGCGGCGGTGGCGGAATGCCGCGACTGCCGGCTGTGCGAGCGGCGCAAGCAGGCGGTACTCGGCGTCGGCGATGTCGAGGCCGACTGGCTGTTCGTCGGCGAGGGACCGGGCGTCGAGGAGGACGAGAAGGGCGAGCCCTTTGTCGGACAGGCCGGCAAGCTGCTCGACGCCATGCTGGCGGCCATCGATCTCAGGCGCGGCCGCAAGGTCTACATCGACAATGCGGTGAAATGCCGCCCGCCGAACAACCGCGCGCCCGAGCCCGACGAGACCGCGGCCTGCTTTCCCTACTTGCAACGGCAGATCGGGTTGATCCGGCCCAAACTCATCGTCGCGCTGGGCAGGCCGGCGGCGGAGACGCTGCTCAATTGCGAAATAAAGGTCGGCGCTTCGCGCGGTCGATTGCACGATTACCGCGGCATCCCCCTCATCGTCACCTACCACCCGGCCTATCTGCTGCGCAATCTGGCCGACAAGGCCAAGGCGTGGGAGGACCTCTGTTTTGCGCGGCGCACCCTGAAAGAATTGAACGATGTCGGCGGGTAACGAAGGCTCGGTGCGGGCCATCCTCTACGCGCTCGGCGCCAACTTCGGCATCGCCGTGGCGAAGTTCGGTGCGGCCTGGTGGACGCATTCCGGCTCGATGCTGGCCGAGGCGATCCACTCGACGGCCGACTGCGCGAACCAGCTCCTGCTGCTCCTCGGCATGAAGGAGGCGAAGCGCCCCGAGAGCGCCGACCATCCGCTCGGCCACCATCGCGTCACCTACTTCTGGTCGATGATCGTCGCCCTGCTGCTGTTCTTCATGGGCGGCGCCTTCTCGGTCTACGAGGGCATCGAACGCCTGCGCCATCCGCATCCGCTGGACAACGGCCTGGCGGCGCTGGCCGTGCTCGGCGTCGCCGTGGTGCTGGAGGCCTTCTCGCTCGCCGGCGCGATGCGCGAGATCCGCAAGCTGGCCGGCGGCAAGCCCTTCCTGCGCTGGTTCCGCGAGACGCGCGAGTCCGAACTGATGGTGGTGGCGGGCGAGGACATCGCCGCCCTGGCGGGACTGACTTTTGCGTTCATCGCCGTGGCCATCGCGCTGGCCACCGGCAACCCGCTGTGGGACGCCCTCGGCACCCTGCTCGTCGGCGTGGTGCTGATGGTGATCGCCGTGCTGGTGCTGATCGAGGTGAAGGGGCTGATCGTCGGCGAGTCGGCCGCGCCCGAGCTGCGCGCCGAGATCGCGCGCTTCGTCGCCGCCCAGCCCGAAGTGGCCGAAGTGTTCAATGTCATCACCCTCGCCTGGGGCGACAAGGTGGTGATCGCCGTCAAGGCACGCATGGCGGAGGCCGAGCGCATCAGCGGCGCGCAGCTGGTCGAGCGCATCAATGCCGTGGAGGCGCGCATGCAGGAACGGTTCCCCACGGCGAAATGGGTGTTCTTCGAACCCGACGTCCGTTGAAATCCGCCGCGGTGCCCTAAAATAGGGTCTCGCATCCCCACCAACCCAAGGAGACCGCGATGCGCCTCAAGCTTCTCGCCCTGCTGGCCCTCGTCGCCGGGCTGCTCGCCGGCTGCGGCTACAACCAGATCCAGACCACCGACGAGCAGGTGAGCGCCGCCTGGTCGGAAGTGCTCAACCAGTACAAGCGCCGCGCCGACCTGATCCCCAACCTGGTGCAGATCGTGCAGGGCTACGCCGCCCACGAGAAGGAGGTGCTGACCAAGGTCACCGAGGCGCGCGCCAACGTCGCCGGCCTCAAGGCCACCCCGGAGCTGATCAACGATCCGGCCGCCTTCGCCAAGTTCCAGGCCGCCCAGGCGCAGCTCTCCGGCGCGCTGGCGCGCCTGCTGGCGGTGGCCGAGAACTACCCCAACCTCAAGGCCGACGCCAACTTCCGCGACCTGCAGGCGCAGGTGGAGGGCACCGAGAACCGCATCGCCGTGGCGCGCAACCGCTACATCAAGGCGGTGCAGGAGTACAACGTCACGGTGCGCGTCTTCCCCAACAACCTGACCGCCATGCTGTTCGGCTACAAGACCAAGGCCAACTTCACGGTCGAGGACGAGAAGGCGCTCTCGGCGCCGCCGGCGATCAGGTTCGACGGCGCCGGCAAGGCCTCGGCCGATGCGCCGAAGCCGGCGCCGGATCCGCTCAAGCAGGGCTACTGAGCTAAACATGCCCCCGATCGTCCGCCTGATCGCGGCGCTGGGGCTATTCCTGCTCGGCGCCGTCGGCCAGGCGGCGGACGCGCTGGTTGCCGTGCCGCCGCTCAAGGCGCGCGTCACCGACCTGAGTGGAACACTGAGCCGCGACCAGGCTGCGGCGCTGGAAGCCGGTCTGGCGCGGTTCGAGAAGGAACGCGGCAGCCAGATCGCCGTCCTGCTGGTGCCCACCACGCAGCCGGAGTCCATCGAAGCCTACTCGATTCGCGTCGCCGAAGCCTGGAAGCTCGGCCGCAAGGGCATCGACGACGGCATCCTCATTCTCGTCGCCAAAGACGACCGCAAGCTGCGCATCGAGGTCGGCCGCGGGCTGGAGGGCGCGGTGCCGGACGCCGTCGCCAAGCGCATCGTCGCCGAGGTGATCGGGCCGCGCTTCAAGGACGGCGATTTCCACGGTGGCCTGCAGGCCGGTGTGGCGAAGCTGCAGGCCGTCATCGCCGGCGAGGCCCTGCCGCCGCCGAAATCGTCCTCGCGTTCCGGCAGCACGGAAATGGATCTGGAGACGCTGTTCATCGTCGCCATGGTGATCGCCACCATGCTGGGCGCGGTGATGAACCGCTGGTTCGGCCGCATCGGCGGCTCGACCGTCACCTCCGGCGTGGTCGGCGGCCTGGCCTGGCTGGTCACCGGCTCGTTGCTGGCCGCGATCGTCGGCTTCATCCTGGTCTTCATCTTCGTGCTGGCCTTCGCCTCGAGCGGGCGCGGCGGCGGCTGGTCCTCGGGCGGCTGGAGCGGCGGCGGGGGAGGGTGGGGCAGCTCCTCCGACGGCGGCTTTTCGGGCGGCGGCGGAGACTTCGGCGGCGGCGGCGCCTCGGGAGACTGGTGATGGACCTCAAGCGAATCTTCAGGCACCTGTCTCTGCCGCAGTGGCGCATCGGCCTGGCTTTCCCCAAGCGCGTCCTCCACGCCATCGAGCAGGCCATTGCCGCTTCGGAGAAAAACCACGACGCCGAACTGCGCTTCGCCGTCGAGGCCGGCCTGCCTCTGGCGGCATTGCTGCGCGGGCAGACGGCGCGGCAGCGCGCCGTCGGGGTCTTCGCGCAGTTGCGCGTGTGGGACACCGAGCACAACAGCGGCGTGCTGATCTACGTCCAGCTGGTCGACCGCAAGGTCGAGCTCCTCGCCGACCGCGGCATCAACGCGCGGGTGCCGCAGGAGGAATGGAACGCCATCTGCCACCGCCTCGAGCAGCGCTACCGCAAGGGGGAATTCGAGCAGGGCACGCTCGCCGCCATCGGGGAGATCACCGCACACCTGGCGCGGCACTTCCCGCCGGGCGAGGCGAATCCCGACGAGTTGCCGAACCGGCCCGTGACTTTGTGATCAGTGCCCGGCGTTGACGTTCTTCGCCGCGGCGAGCAGCTGTTCCAGTTCCTCGCCGTGCTGGCGCATGTTGCGGCGGTGCCAGAAGCCGACCAGCATCATGGCCAGGCTGACGAAGACCCCGAACAGGACGATCACCGCGAAGATGGAGAGGTCGAGATAGACCAGCAGGGCGTAGAAGCCCAGCATGAGCAGGATGCTGGTGTTCTCGTTGAAGTTCTGCACGGCGATGGAGTGGCCGGCGCCCATCAGGATGTGGCCGCGGTGCTGCAGCAGGGCGTTCATCGGCACCACGAAGAAGCCGGCCATCGCGCCCACCGCGACCATCATGAGCAGCGCCACCGGCAGGTCGGTGACGAAGATCATGCCCATCACGACGACGCCCATGGCGATGCCCACCGGCAGCACCTTCACCGACTTGTCCAGCGATACGGCCTTGGCGGCGATCACCGCGCCGAGGGCGATGCCGAGGGCCACCACGCCCTGGAGGATCGTGGCCTTGTCGAGCGGCAGGCCGAGCGCCCTGTCGGCCCACTTCAGCACGATGAACTGCAGCGTCGCGCCGGCGCCCCAGAACAGGGTGGTGACGGCCAGCGAGATCTGGCCCAGCTTGTCGCGCCAGAGCAGGCGCACGCAGTGCCAGAACTCGTGCATCAGGTACATCGGGTTCTTGTGCAGCGGCCTGTGGTCGACCCCGGTGTCGGGAATGTAAAGGTTGAAGATCGCCGCGACGAGGTATAGCAGCGAAATCACCAACATGGCCACTTCCGCCGGCGTGTCGATCGGCGTGTCGAGGCCCGGCAGGTCGATGGTAAGCAACACGCCGCTCACCGTCGGGTTGATCAGCACCCCGCCGAGGACGGTGCCGAGGATGATGGCAGCCACCGTCAGGCCCTCGATCCAGCCGTTGGCGATGACCAGCTTGTCGTGCGGCAGGTACTCGGTGAGGATGCCGTATTTGGCCGGCGAGTAGGCCGC
>JADLGU010000293.1 GCA_020849155.1 Rhodocyclaceae bacterium
TCATCTGGGTGTCGAAATGCGCCTCGGTCATGAGCTGGATGCCGAGCGCGTCGGCCTCCTTTTCATTGGCGCGGGTGAAATTGATCTGCATCTGCTGGGCGGCGGCCTGGCCGGCCATCAAGGCGCCAGCGCCGGCCTGTGGATTGACCGCCATCAGCACCAGGCCAGCGACCATCGACGCGATCATGGGCGCCGACATATGCGACATCTCCTCGATCATGCGCGCGCCATGGCGCTGCGTGACGTGCGAGATTTCGTGGCCCATCACCGACGCCAGTTCGCTTTCGTTGGTGGTTTCGAGCATGAGGCCACTGTGCACGCACACGTAGCCGCCCGGCAGCGCGAAGGCGTTGATTACCGAACTCTGCAACATGAAGAAATGAAAGCCGAGCTCGTAGTTGGTGTGCTTCGAGAGGCTGGTGCCGAGAGCCTGAATGTAGTCCTCGACCTCGTCGTCGGTGACCATCGGCGCCTGGCGCCGAATCTGGCGCATGTAGTCCTCGCCGAGACGGTGCTCCTGTTCGGGCGAGATGATGGCGCCGGCCGAGTCGCCGATTTCCGGCAATTCGATCTGATCGGCCGCATTCAAAGGCGCCGTGGCGCCGAGCGCGGCAAGCAGGATGGCGATGGAGCAGAACTTACGCTTCATTTGGAGATCCGGCGCCCTGGCGCCACGCTTACGTTAACACAAGGCCGGGGCGTACCCTATGATGGACGACGTCACCCGCTGTGACTGAACGGCCGCGGCAGAGTTCGCCACACGGCAGCGAACGCGCCTTTTTCGACCTTACGCATTCAATACGACGGAACCATGCAATGACTGTGGAGAAACGCAACGCGTTCTACGCGCAATCGGGCGGCGTGACCGCCGTCATCAACGCTTCGGCTTGCGGTGTCATTCAAACCGCGAGGGCGCACAGTGATCGCATCGGCACCCTGTACGCAGGGCGCAACGGCATCATCGGCGCGCTGACCGAGGACCTCATCGACACCTCCAGGGAATCAGACGCCGACATCGCGGCGCTGCGCCACACACCGTCAGGCGCGTTCGGCTCGTGTCGCTACAAACTGAAAGGGCTGGACAAGAATCGCGCCGAGTACGAGCGCCTGATTGAAGTGTTCCGCGCCCACGACATCGGCTACTTCTTCTATAACGGCGGCGGCGATTCGCAGGACACCTCGAACAAGGTGGCGCAGTTCAGCCGCGCGCAGGGCTATCCGCTGACCGCCATCGGCATCCCCAAGACCGTCGACAACGACCTGCCCGTCACCGACAACTGCCCGGGCTTCGGCTCGGTCGCCAAGTACGTGGCGGTGTCGATACGCGAAGCGGGCTTCGACGTCGCCTCGATGGCCAAGACCTCGACCAAAATATTCGTCATGGAAGTGATGGGCCGCCATGCCGGCTGGATCGCCGCCGCCGGTGGTCTCGCCGCCACCACCCCGGGCGCCGCGCCGCATCTCATCCTGTTTCCCGAGATCACCTTCGACGAAGGCGATTTCCTGGCCAAGGTCGACGCCTGTGTGCAGACCCACGGCTACTGCGCCATCGTGGTGTCGGAAGGCCTGCGCAATGCGCAAGGCCAGTTCGTGGCCGAGGCCGGCACGCGTGACGCCTTTGGTCATGCCCAGCTCGGCGGCGTGGCGCCGGTCATCGCCCAGCTCATCAAGGACAGGCTCGGGCATAAATTCCATTGGGCGGTGGCCGACTACCTGCAGCGCGCGGCGCGCCACATCGCCTCCAGGACCGACGTCGAGCAGGCCTATGCCTTGGGGCGCGCGGCGGTCGAGATGGCGCTGGCCGGCGAAAATGCCGTGATGCCGACCATCGTGCGTCTCGCCGACGAACCTTACGCTTGGGAAATCGGCAAAGCTGCCTTGAGCGAGGTGGCCAATGTCGAACAGAAAATGCCGCGCGACTTCATCACTGCCGACGGCTATGGCATCACCGAAGCCTGCCGTCGCTACCTGCGCCCCCTCATCCTGGGGGAAGACTACCCCCCCTATGTCGACGGCCTGCCGCAATACGTGACCTTGAAAAACCTGGCGGTGCCGAAAAAGCTGGCCACGGGTTTTGCCCTCGCTTGAAAGCCAAGTACAATCGGGCGCGCCCATCGTTGGGGAATGGTGGGCCTTAGCGGCTTATATCGGCCGATTCTTCGCACTTTTTAATTCACAGCCATCCTTAGCTGAGGGGTTCTCTCATGTCTCCACTCTGGTTTTCCATCGGCTGCGGCATATTCGCCGTGGCTTACGGCCTCTGGTCCGTGACCTGGATCCTGGCCCAGCCGCAGGGCAACGCGCGCATGATCGAAATCGCGACTGCCATCCAGCAGGGCGCAAGCGCGTATCTCAACCGTCAGTACACCACCATCGGCATGGTTGGCGTGGTGCTGTTCATCGGCCTGTGGGTGGCCCTGGGCTCGCTGACCGCCATCGGTTTCGCGATCGGCGCCATCCTGTCGGGCGCGACCGGCTACATCGGCATGAACATCTCGGTGCGCTCCAATCTGCGCACCGCTGAAGCGGCCAACAAGGGCATCAACGCCGCCCTGCAGGTCGCATTCCGCGGCGGCGCCATCACCGGCATGCTGGTGGTCGGCCTCGGCCTCCTGGGCGTGGCCGGCTATTACGCCTATCTCACCCACGGCAACCCGGAAGCGTCCCTAGCGCCGCTGGTGGGCCTGGGCTTCGGCGGTTCGCTGATCTCCATCTTCGCCCGTCTCGGCGGCGGCATCTTCACCAAGGGCGCCGACGTCGGCGCCGACCTGGTGGGCAAGGTCGAAGCCGGCATCCCGGAAGACGACCCGCGCAACCCGGCCGTGATCGCCGACAACGTCGGTGACAACGTCGGTGACTGCGCCGGCATGGCGGCCGACTTGTTCGAAACCTACGCGGTGACCGTGATCGCGACCATGCTGCTCGGCCACCTGGCCGCGGCGGAAGTCGGCCCCAACGGCGTCATCTACCCGCTGGTGCTCGGCGGCGTGTCGATCATTGCCTCCATCATCGGCACGTTCTTCGTGAAGGCCAGTGAAGGCACCACGAATGTCATGGGCGCGCTGTACAAGGGTCTGATCGCGGCGGGCGTGATTTCGGCCGGCGCGTTCTATTACGTGACCAACAACATGATGGCCGGCTCGAGCTACGGCGCGATGCCGATCTTCATGTGCGCGATGGTGGGCCTGGTGCTGACCGCCGCCCTGGTGTGGATCACCGAGTACTACACCGGCACCCAGTACGGTCCGGTGAAGCACATCGCCAGCGCCTCGGAAACCGGCCACGCGACCAACATCATCGCCGGCATCGGCGTGTCGATGAAGGCCTGCGCGCTGCCGGTGCTGGTGATCTGCGCCAGCATCTTCTTTGCCTACAAGTGGGCCGGCCTCTACGGTATCGCCATCGCGGCGACTTCAATGCTGTCAATGACCGGCATCATCGTTGCGCTCGACGCCTTCGGTCCCATCACCGACAACGCCGGCGGCATCGCCGAGATGGCGGAACTGCCGGAAGAGATCCGTGGCATCACCGACCCCCTGGACGCGGTGGGCAACACCACCAAGGCCGTGACCAAGGGTTATGCCATCGGCTCGGCCGCGCTGGCGGCACTGGTGCTGTTCGCTGACTACACCCATGAGCTCGAAACTCATCTGCGCGCCATTGGCAAGCTGGCGGCCGACGCCAACGTCGACTTCATGCTGTCCGACCCGTCGGTCATCATCGGCCTGTTCATCGGCGGCATGGTGCCCTACCTGTTCGCGGCCATGGGCATGGAAGCAGTCGGTCGCGCCGCCGGTTCGGTGGTGGTCGAA
>JADLGU010000294.1 GCA_020849155.1 Rhodocyclaceae bacterium
GTTGTCGATGATGGCCACCACGATGTCGCCGACGCGGGCCGAGCGGTCCTTGTCCACCACGATGTAGTCGCCCGGCTGCAGGCCGGCCTCGATCATCGAGTCGCCCTTCACCGTGAGCAGGAGAGTGCGGCTGGGCGACTCGACGAGGAACTCGTCGATGGTGAGCGTCTCGGTGCCGGTATCGTTGGCGGCGGCGGGCAGCCCCGCGCGCACCGAGTCGGCCAGCGGCCGGTCGAAGAAGCGCGGCCCTGGCGCGAGGCGCCGGTCCGGCGTCGCCTGCAGGAAGCCGGCCAGCTTCAGCCGGCCGGCCACGGCATGGGCCGAGGCCACCGAGCGCAGGCCGAGCAGCCGCGCCATGTGCGAGAACGAGGGCAGGCTGCGGTGCGCGGCGAAGTAGTCCTGCAGCCGGCCGAGGTAGTCCGAATCGTGCGACGGTGGGGCCATGGAACCTCCGAATGTTCATTCGCATCCTAGCGAACGAACATTCATTTGTAAAGCCCGCGGCGGCCGGCCGGCGCCTCAGAAGGGCTGGGCGTCGGGCTCCCCGCCGCTTTCCGCCGGCGACCCCGCCGGCGGCCGCGCGCCGAGCAGGCGCAGCTCGTGGGCGTCGACCTCGGTGCTGTAGCGCTCCTGCCCCTCGCGGTCCAGCCACTTGCGCGTGCGCAGCCTGCCTTCGACATACAGCGGCGAGCCCTTCCGCAGGAACTGCCCGGCGATCTCGGCCAGGCGGCGGTAGAGCACGACGCGGTGCCATTCCGTCGCCTCGCGCAGCTCGCCGCGCTTGTCCTTCCACTTGCCGGTCGTCGCCAGGCGCAGGTTGCACACCGCCGCGCCGTCGGCCAGCGCCCGCATCTCGGGATCGGCGCCGAGATTGCCGATCAGGATCACCTTGTTCACCGATGCCATCGCCATCACCTCCCGTCAGGACACGATGGCGCCATTGTCCGGACCGCAGGGCTCACTGGATGAGCCACTCGCGCCGGGGGAGCGAAAACATTGGCG
The DNA here is from genome assembly GCA_020849155.1 of Rhodocyclaceae bacterium. Taxonomy (GTDB): domain Bacteria; phylum Pseudomonadota; class Gammaproteobacteria; order Burkholderiales; family Rhodocyclaceae; genus Desulfobacillus. The sequence goes on from JADLGU010000294.1 coordinate 1,003, forward strand.
GCGCTTCAGACCGATTTGTAAAATGCGCCCGAAACGCAAGGAATGCCCATGACCGAAGCGGAACCCTACGCCTGGTGGCCCGATCTCGGCAGCGTCGTGCGGGCGCTGCGGCAAGCCGGCCACGCCGCGGCGGCCGAGGCGCTGGAGGACGCGGTGCGCGCCGGCTTCAGCTCGGCCGAGCTGCTGGGCGGCGTCGGCGTGGCGCTGCGCCGCCACCGCCGGCTGCGCGCCGGACTCGACGCGGACGGACGGCGGGCCTGGGATGCCGTGCTCGCCGACGTGCATCGCGCCTATCCGCTGGCGCGGCTCGGCGACTGGCTGCTGCGCCTGTTCGGGCGCGGCTGAGGCCAGGCAGGGCGGATTCGGCGTGCTGAAAAAGTCGGTCTGCGCGATACGGCGATGCAGGGGGCGGGTTTTCGGCCGAAGCGGAAGTTCGCGGCATGTGGCGAGAATTTCCGCATCCGGCCAGGAGCCGTCATTCCGGGGCCGCGCAGCGGAACCCGGAATCCAGTGCCGTTGTTTCAGGCTCCTCGAGGGTTTGTCGAGGGTAATCTGCGCGCGGACTACCCCCTCTCCCCGCTTGCGGGGAGAGGGTCGGGGAGAGGGGCGAGCGGCTTGTCCACCCTCTCCCCAGCCCTCTCCCGCCAGCGGGAGAGGGAGATGGAAATCAAACGCCGTAACCCGATACAAGTCGGATGAAGCTGTTTCAACGCCGCTGGATTCCCGCTTTCGCGGGAATGATCGGAAGGAGTTGATTGCGGCGGTTGTCGAATGGCCGATCGATCTTCCGCTTCGGCCGACGTGCCGTCTCATACTGCCCGACAGCCAGCCGCCGTGCCCCGGCGACCGACTTTTGTTTCAGCGTGCCGCGCCGTCGTCGCTGCCCGCCGGCCGCTCCTCGCCTGAGCCGCGGGCGCCCTGCGGGACGAAGCGCATCCAGGCGCCGGTCTCGATGGTCTTCGGCGTCACCTTGCGGCCCTGGTAGAAGATTTCGAGGTCCCGCCCTTCGGCGACGCGGAACAGGTCGTTCCTGCCGATGGCGATGCTGACCGTCCTGCCCTGGGGCACGGCGAGGCGCGTGCCTTCGCCTTCCTCATCGCGCTTTTTCCGGTAGAGGACCGACGGCGCCTTGCTGACCAGCAGGAACACCCCCGCCGGCTTGGCCGGATTCACCCCTTGCACGATGAGCGTTTCCTCCGCGCCCTCCGCCTCGCGCGCCGGGGATGCCGGCGGGGCGGCCGCCTCGGCGGCCTTCGCGGCGGGCGCGGGGGCGGCGACAGGTTCCGCGGCGGCGGGCGGCGGCGGGACGGCCTCCTTCGCCGAAGCCTCGGTGGCGGGCGGCGCGGGCGTTGCCGGCGGTCGGCTCAGCCACGCGCCGGCGGCGACGAGCAGGGCCAGCGCGGCGGCCCCGGCCAGCGCGCCCCGGCCGCCGAAGCGTTTGGCGGAGCTTTCGGCGTAAGCATGGGGCGAATGTCCGGACGGAGCTTCGATCACCGCGTCGATCGGCAGCGCCGGCGTCAGCGCGCCTTCGACCAGGCCGCCGGCATGGATGGCGATGTGCCGGTAGCTGGCGTCGCCGACGACGCGGCCGCCGGGCTGGATGTCGATCGACTGGGCGGAATGCAGGGGGCCGAGGATGCGGCCCCTGACGACGATGCACGGGGCGCCGACCGCGCCGGTCACGCTGCCCGTGGCATCCACCACCACCGTGTCGCCGGCATCGCCCTGGCAGGCCACGTCGCCGAGCACCTCGCCCTGGACGCGGAGCACGCCGCTGAAGGCGACATGGCCTTCGACGCGCATGCCGGCCCCGATCATGGTGTCGGTGCCGTGCTGCGAACCGCCCGCGCTGTTGCTGGTTCCGGACAAGGGCATCGCCTCTTTTCGCGAAAGGGCCTGGCTGGGAACGTATCCCGGGGGAATTATGCCGCTTTCGGCGGCACTGCAAGTGAAGTTTGCGCAAGGCCGATGCCTGAGCAAGGGCCGCTCGCCGTGCCACGGCGACCGACTTTTCGTTCAGCGCGCCGGGCCGCCGCCGGGCGCGGCGCGGGCGCCGAGCACCGCGCCGAGCGTCACCGCGCCCAGCCCGGCCAGCGTCAGCAGCGACAGCGGCTCGCCGAGCAGCGGCACGGCGGCGAGGGCGGAGAGGCCGGGGACGAAGGCCATCAGCAGCGCCACCGTCTGCGCGCCGAGCTGGCGCACGGCGAAGGTGTACAGAATCATGGCGACGAAGACCACCAGCACGCCCTGGTAGACGGCCTGCAGGGCGATCTCGGCGGCGGGCGCCTGCGCCAGGGTGCTGGGCAGGATGAAGAACCACAGCGGCAGGTAGACCGCCGCGCTGCCGAGCGTGGTGGCCACCGTCGCCGCCAGCGGCGCCATCGGGTGGCGGTGCAGCAGCAGGGTGAACACCGCCCACGACGAGGAGCCGCAGAGGAACAGCGCGTCGCCGAGCAGCTGCAGGCCGGTCAGGCGCGGGCCCTGCGAGAAGGTGTCGGCGGCGGTGAGCAGGATGCCGGCGAAGACGCAGGCGAGGGCGATGCGCTGCGGCCGCGAGGGCTTCTGGCCCAGCCACAGCCAGGCGATCACCGCCGTCTCGAAGGGCAGCGCGCCGGGCAGCAGCACCGAGGCATGCGCCGCCGGCGCCAGGCGGAAGGCGGCGTACACCGCCGTGGCGTAGCCGATGCCGCCGAACAGCGAGAACAGCGCGATCACCTTGAGCGGCGGCAGCGCGACGCGCGGCAGGAAGAACACGGCCACCAGCGCGCCGACGCCGAAGCGCAGCGCCGTCACATCCCAGCCGGTGAGCGTGCCCTTGCCGCCGTGGCGGGTGACGAGGATGAAGCCGGTCCAGATGCAGAGCGTGGCGAGCACGGCGATCCAGCCGCCGCGGGTGGGTGCCGTCGGTGGGCTCATCGGTCGGTCAGTGGCCGCGCGCGACGATGTCGCCGTCCTGCTCGACGAGGATGCCGGCCTTGACCAGCTCGTCGATCGTCTGGGCGGCGACGGCGGCCGGCTCGCGGCCGAAGAACCGCAGCGAGACGTCGCGGAAGATGGCGACCTGGCCGAAGTAGCCGCCGATCTCGGCGCGCTTCATGCGCCGCTTCTCCAGCAGGGTGAAGGTGAACAGGGCCTTCATGGCGCTCCTGGCCATGCGCTCGGGGCTCTGCTCGAAGGCGGCCAGCCGCGCCAGGGCGCGCTCGACGGCGGCGGCGTGGTCGGCGAAGGGCGCGCCGTGGCCGGGGATGACCACGGCCACGTCGAGCTCGCGCAGCATCTCCAGGGTGCGCCGCTGCGCCGGCAGGCCGCGGTTGTCGCCGTGCAGCTCGGCGAACAGCACGCCGAAGCCGTCGCGCCACAGCGCGTCGCCGGGAATCAGGATCCGCGCCTTCGCCGAATAGTAGGCCAGCGCGTGCATGTCGTGGCCGGGCACGGCCAGCGCCTGCCAGACCAGCCCGCCCATCTCCAGCTCGTCGCCGGGCGCGATCGTCGCGTCGAATTCGAAGGGCTCGGCCTGCTGCTGGGCGGTGCTGAGCAGCAGAGCGTCCTCGTCCCAGTCGGCCACCGCCGGCGCCATGCCCTCGGGCACCAGGATGCGGCAGCCGTGGGCGCGACGCAGCGTGGCGTTGCCGCCGATGTGGTCGGAATGCGAGTGGGTGTTGATGAGGCGGGCGAGCCGCCTGCCTTCCAGCGCGCGCTCGACCAGCGCCAGCGTCTCGCCGGCGTGGGTGACGTAGCCGGAGTCGACCAGGGTCGCCTCGGCGCCTTCGTGGAAGACGATGTTGTTGGCGGAGAGCCAGCCGCGCTCGATGACGCGGATCGATTCCGGCAACAAGCTCATGTGGCCTCTTTTCTGGCGGCGCCGA
>JADLGU010000295.1 GCA_020849155.1 Rhodocyclaceae bacterium
CCTCCGCCAGCTTGCGCCCGGTAATGTCGTTTCCCGTGCCCCGGTAGCCGCGGAAACTTCCATCCCGATTGAATGCCGGCCTGCCGTTGATCGCGTTCCAGCCCAGCGTTCCATCCGGCTTGCGAACACAATAGACAAAGTCGCGAAACGGCTCGTGGCGTTCGAGGGTCGCGCGGTGCTGTGCCCACTCGGTCTCGCTGACGCCCTCGATGGGCAGCTCCCAGCGACTTTTGCCGATGATTCCGGCGCTCCGGTAGCCGCCCTTGTTCGCGTCCGATCCGGAAACCAGGGTGAAGCGGAACGCCGAATCCTGTTCCCAGAACCAGTCGGAGGAGAGCTCGGTCAGGTCGCGGAAGCGCTCTTCGCTTTCCCGCAGTTGCGCATGGCTGCGCTGCTGGGCTTCGATCATGGCGTTGAACTCCCGCGCCACTTCGGCGACTTCGCGCGGTCCCTCGACCGGCGCCCGGATGCCGAGATTGCCGTCATGGACGGCGCGCGCGGTTTTCTCCAGTTCCGCCACCGGCCCGGCAATGCGCCGGGCGATGGCCAGGGCCAGCGCCCCGATCAGGACAATCGCGCCCAGCGCGATGGCGGCCAGGGTGACGGCATGGCGCCTGGCCTCGGCATACACCGTTGTGGCGGGAACGCCGATGAAGGCAATCCAGCCGGTCTCGGGCATCGGCACGACCGAGAAGAAGCGGGTGACGCCGTCGATCGCCAGGCCCTCGAATTCACCGTCCCGCATCTCGACGATGCGCCGCGCGGCCGCCGCATTCGGCCGGGTGCCGATCACGCCCTCCGGGTCGAGGTTGCGCCAGATCATGATCCCGTCGTCGGCGAAAAAGCCGTAGCGGGTTTCCGGCGGAAGGTGCTGCACCGGGATATTCGGATCGTAGGCTTTCAGATCGAAGGGCATGTGAATCGCGCCGACCAGTTTTCCCCGTTCGTTCCGGATCGGCGCGCTGAGGACGGACACCCACTTGCCCGTGATCGGACCGACATGCGGCTGCCCGACGCTGAAGCGCTGCTCTTGCAGGAATTTCCGGAACCAGGGCGTCTGGCCGATATTCACCGGCTTGCCGCCCGGCTGCGGCAGCGCCGAGCAGACGGCGACCCCCGCAAGATCGGTGTAGACGACATTCGAGAATCCCGGATTCAGCGCATGCAGATCCTTCAGCGCCGGATCGCAGTGGTCTGGATCGACCCGCTTGACGAGCGGACGGTCGGCAAGGATTTCCAGGGTCTGGCGGGCGCGAGCGATCCGCCCGCCGGTGTTGGCGACCATCATGCTGGCCAGTGTCCGCATCGAAGTTTTTGAATACGCGACCGCCTGTTGCAGATCGTGATAGATGCCATAGCCGACCACCGCGACCAGCGGAACGGAGACGGCCAGCACCAGCAGCAGGAGATGACTTCGTATCGAAGCTCTGTTCACACACTTTCCTTCCCGCAGACCGCGGCCGGGAGCCTGGGCCACGCGATTTGGAGTATCCCCGGCCGCCGCGCCTGCGTCAAACGTTCCGACAGGCTTCGCTTTGCACGGCATTTCCATTAGGATGGCTGCCGCCCATAACAAGAAAACGTCCTGCCCGATGCCGCTTTTCGCTGCCACCGTCTTCCTCTCCGCCTTCCTGCTCTTCCAGATCCAGCCGATGGTCGCCAAGATGATCCTGCCCTGGTTCGGCGGCTCGTCTTCGGTATGGAGCACCTGCATGGTGTTCTTCCAGCTCGAACTGCTGCTGGGCTACCTCTATGTGCACTGGCTGCACGAGACGCTGGCGCCGCGGCGGCAGACGCTGGTGCACGTCGTGCTGCTGCTGCTCAGCCTGGCCACTCTGCCGGTGGTGGCCGATCCGTCCTGGAAGGACACGGCGCAGGCGAATCCGACGCTGAACGTGCTCGGCGTGCTGGCCGGCGCGGTCGGCCTGCCCTACCTGCTGCTGTCGACCACCGGACCGCTGATGCAGGCCTGGACTGCCCGCACCTTCACCGGGGTGATGCCCTACCGCCTGTATGCGCTGTCGAACCTGGCTTCGATGCTGGCCCTGCTCAGCTACCCGGTGCTGGTGGAGCCCTTCCTGGAACTGCGCGGCCAGGCCTGGGCCTGGTCGGCCGGCTATGCGCTGTTCGTCCTCGCCTGCGCCGCCACCGCCTGGCGGTCGTGGCGGGCCGTGTCCGCCGAGCGCGCGACGGCGGCGCCGGCGGCGGCCGACGCGCCGCGCCCGACCTGGCGCGAATGCCTGCTGTGGGTCGGCCTGGCGGCGACGGCCTCGACCCTGCTGCTGGCCATGACCCGCCACCTGACCCAGGACGTGGCGCCGGTGCCCTTCCTCTGGGTGCTGCCGCTGAGCCTGTACCTGCTCAGCTTCATCCTCTGCTTCGATGCGCCGCGCTATTACGTGCGGCCGCTGTTCCTCGCCGCCCTGCCGCCGGCCTTCTTCGGCCTGGACTGGATCATGGACGAGGGCCTGCCGGTGCCGGCGATGGTGGCGCTGATCTCGGCCGCGCTGTTCGTCTTCTGCATGGTCTGCCACGGCGAGCTGGTGCGCAGGAAGCCGCATCCGCGCCACCTGACGCTGTTCTACCTGATGCTCTCGCTCGGCGGCGCCCTGGGCGGCATGTTCGTCGGCCTGCTCGCGCCGGCGATCTTCAGCGCCTACTTCGAACTGCCCCTCGGCCTGTTCCTCTGCGCCCTGCTGGTGACGGCGGTGCTGTGGCGGGAACTGCGCCGGCACTGGCGCATCCTGCTGCTGCTGGCGCTGGCCGGCTACGGCTGGCGGCTGGTCGACGTCTCCAGGGAATTCGTCGACAACTACCGCGTGGTGGTGCGCAACTTCTACAGCCAGCTGCGCGTCTCCGAGCGCGACGACGGCGGCCCCGGGCTGAAGCGGGTGATGGTGCACGGGCGCATCAACCACGGCCAGCAGTACCTCGCCGAGGAACACCGCCGCACGCCGACCACCTACTACTGCCACGAGTCCGGCGTCGGCCGCGCCCTTTTCGCCCTGCCGCAGGAACGGCCGCTGAAGCTGGGCATGCTCGGCCTGGGCGCCGGCACCCTGGCCGCCTACGGCCGCAGCGGCGACGAGATGCGCATCTACGAGATCAACGAGCAGGTGCTGGAACTGGCGCGCAGCGAGTTCAGCTACCTGGCCGATTCGGCCGCCCGCATCGTGCCGGTGCTGGGCGACGGCCGGCTGATGCTGGAGGCCGAGCCGGCCCAGAACTTCGACCTGCTGGCGGTGGATGCCTTCTCGGGCGACTCCATCCCGACCCACCTGCTGACCCTGGAGGCGATGCAGATCTATTTCCGCCACCTGCGGCCGGACGGCATCCTGGCGGTGCACATCACCAACCGCTACCTCGACCTGCGGCCGGTGGTCGCCACTGCCGCGCGGCACTATGGCAAGACGGCGCTGCTCTACGCCCTGGAGCCGGACGACGAGGACCATTTCTGCTTCAGCACCGACTGGGTGCTGATCATGAGCCCGGAGCGGGCCAAGGCCTTGCCGCTGGTGATGAACGACGGCCAGCCGCTCGAGCCCCGGACCAGGTTCCAGCCATGGACCGATGCCTATACCAACTTGTTCTCCATCCTGAAATAATCCCCTGAACGCAAACCCGGGAGAGCCGTCATGCCACAGCGCGCCAAGGCCGTCGTCTGCCGCGACATCAACCAGCCCGTCGTCGTCGAGGAAATCGAGGTCGAGGCGCCGCGCCGCGGCGAAGTCATGATCAAGCTCGCCGCCTGCGGCGTCTGCCACAGCGACTATTCCGTCACCACCGGCACCATCCCCTTCCCGCCGCCCGTCGTGCTCGGCCACGAGGGCGCCGGCATCGTCATCGAGGTCGGCGAAGGCGTCACGGGCATCGCCGTCGGCGACGCCGTCGTCAGCTCCTTCGTCAGCATGTGCGGCAAGTGCCGCTATTGCCAGACCGGCCGGCCGCAGCTGTGCGACCAGGCGGCGAAGGCGGCGTACACCCTGCCCGACGGCACGCTGCGCACGAAGGACCTGCAGGGCAACCCGCTCAACGTCTTCTCCGGCTGCGGCGTCATGGCGGAGGTCGCCACCCTGCACACCGACAACGTGGTGAAGATCGACCGCGACATCCCGCTCGACCGCGCCGCGCTGATTTCCTGCGGCGTGATGACCGGCGTCGGCGCGGTGGTAAATACGGCGCGGGTGGCCGCCGGCTCGATCGCCGTGGTGTTCGGCGCCGGGGGCGTCGGACTGAACGCCATCCAGGGCTGCGCCATCGCCGGCGCGGCGATGGTCGTGGCGGTGGACATGTCGGAGGCCAAGCTGGAGATGGCGAAGCAGTTCGGCGCCACCCACGTGCTCAACGCGAAGACCGAGGAGAACGTCGTCAAGGCGCTGCGCAAGCTCACCGGCGGCGGCGCCGACTACGCCTTCGAGTGCGTCGGCTACGGCGAGATCGCCGCCCAGGCCTACGGCTGCCTGCGCAAGGGCGGCACGGCGGTGGTGGTCGGCGTGGCCAGCCAGAAGGACACCACCACCCTGCGCACCGCCAGCCTGACCTTCGAGGAGAAGACGCTGACCGGCAGCTACTTCGGCTCGGCGCGCCCGCGCGAGGACTTCCCGCGCCTCTTGGCGCTCTACCGCGCCAAGCGCCTCAAGCTGGATGAACTGATCACGCGCACCTACACCATCGACGAAGCGCCACAGGCTTTCGCCGACCTCGCCGCCGGCAAAAACGCGCGCGGCGTGATCGTTTTCTGAGACCAAAAAAAACCCCGGCATGCCGGGGTTTTTTCAGTGGTGCTGCGGGTCAGAGAGGCTTGATGTTCGCCGCCTGCTTGCCCTTCGGGCCGGTCGCCTCGTCATAG
>JADLGU010000296.1 GCA_020849155.1 Rhodocyclaceae bacterium
AGGAGGGCTACGACATGGCGGTCGGGGCGCGCGGCATGAGGGACCACGCCGGCGCCCACCGCGGCTTCTACAACGCCGTCTTCAACCGCTTCGCCAGCTGGATGGTGAACCACCGCATCGAGGATCTGACTTCCGGCTTCCGCGCCGTGCGCGCCGAGCGCTTCCGCCGTTTCCTGTATCTCCTGCCGAACAGCTTCTCCTATCCGACCACCTGCACGATGAGCTTCTTCCGCGCCGGCTTCGGCGTCGCCTACGTGCCGGTGAGCATGCCGCCGCGCATCGGCGAGAGCCACATCCGCCCCTTCCGCGACGGCATCCGCTTTCTCCTGATCATCATCAAGATCGGCACGCTGTATTCGCCGCTGAAGCTGTTCCTGCCGGTGTCGGGCGCCTTCTTCCTGACCGGCCTGGGCTACTACAGCTACACCTACCTCACTGCGCACCGCTTCACCAACATGAGCGCGCTGCTGTTCATCACCTCGGTGCTGGTGTTCCTCATCGGGCTGGTGTCCGAGCAGATCACCCTGCTCACCTACAAGGACAGTGACCGATAAACCCGCCGAAGGCCGGCCCCGGCTGCTGGTGCTGACCTCGACCTTTCCGCGCCGGCAGGGCGATAGCGAGCCCGGCTTCGTCTTCGACCTGTGCCGGCGCCTGGCCGGGGAATGGGAGGTCACCGTGCTGGCGCCGCATGCCGCCGGCGCCGCCGCTGCGGAATCCCTCGATGGGGTGAACGTGGTCCGTTTCCGCTACGGGCCGGAGGCCTGGGAGCGGCTGGCCTATGAAGGCGGGATCGTCTCCAACCTGCGCCGGAATCCCCTGCTGGCGCTCATGCTGCCGGCCTTTTTCCTGGCCCAGCTGCTGGCCGTGCTCGGCCTCTTGCGCAGCCTTCGTCCGGCAGCGGCGCACGCCCATTGGATGGTGCCGCAGGGCATCGTCCTGGCAGCGGCGCGTTGGCTGGGCGGCGCGGTGCCGCAGGCCATCTGCACCGCGCACGGCAGCGACGTCTCGGCCCTGCGCGGGGGCTTCTGGCGATCGGCGCGGCGATGGGTGGCGTGGCGCTGCGAGCGGGTCGTGGCGGTGAGCGAGGATTTGAAGGCGCGGCTGGCGGCGGAGGGATGCCCGGCCGGGCGCATCGAGGTGGTGCCGATGGGCGCCGACCTCGAAACGCTGTTCGTGCCCGATGGCGGTCCGCGGCATGCGGCGGAGATCCTCTTCGTCGGGCGCCTGGTGCCGGGCAAGGGGGCGGACCTTCTGTTGCGCGCCCTTCCCGCCGTGTTGGCCGCGCACCCCGATGCCACGCTGACGCTGGTCGGCGGCGGGCCGGAGCGGGAGAACCTCGCCGCGCTGGCGCGCGGTCTGGACATCGTCGAGCGCGTCTCGTTTCTCGGCCCGCTGCCCCACGCCGCCCTGGCCGAGCGCTATCGTCGCGCCGCCCTGCTGGCGCTGCCCTCGCTGGAGGAGGGCTTCGGCCTGGTGCTGGTCGAGGCCATGGGCTGCGGCTGCCCGGTCGCGGCGAGCGACATTCCCTCCCTGCGCGAGCTGCTGCTCGGCGGGCAGACCGGCCGCCTCTTCCGCGCCGGGGATGCCGAAGACCTGGCGCGCACCCTGGTTGAAATGCTCGCCGACGAGGCTGCCCGCCATGCGCTGGGCGAGCGCGGCCGTACGCATGCCCTGGCCCGTTTCGGCTGGCGCGCGCTGGCGCAGCGTTACGCCCTGCTGCTGGCGCGAGGGGGAAGCGGGAGCAGCCATGCGTGAGGCGCTGAAACGCCTGCTGCGCGATCCCTTCGGCACGGCGGCCCGCGCCTGGCACAAGCTGGTGGTCGGGCCACGGCGCTACGCCCGGGGCGGGGACTACGACGCGGCGCGCTACTGGGACGACCGCTTCCGCCGGCATGGCCCTTCGCTGGCCAGCGTCGGCCACGAGGGGTTGAACGAGGCGGAGATCGGTGCCGCCTACGCGGCGCAGGCGGAGGACGTTTTCGGCATGCTGGAGCGCGCCGGGGTGGCGCTGGCGCAGGCGCGATTGCTCGAAGTCGGCTGCGGCAACGGCTATTACGCCGAGCGCCTGCGCGAGCGCGGGCTGCGGCATTACCAGGGCTTCGACATCACGGACGCCTTCTTTCCGCTCCTGCGCGAGCGCTTTCCCGACTTCGCCTATGCCAAGGGGGACATCAGCGCGGACAGGCTGGAAGGGACCTTCGACGTGGTGCTGATGATCGATGTCATCGAGCACATCGTCAGCGAGGAGAAATTGCTGTCGGCCCTGGCCAACGTCGGCGCCATGGCGGCGGCCGGCGCCGCGCTGCTGCTGGCCCCGGTGGCGCCGCGCGGCCGGCGCTCGCTGTTCTACGTGCGCTTCTGGTCGGAGGCGGAGTTGATGCGCGGCCTGCCCGGCTTTCGCGTCGCGGAGCGCCGCGGCCGCGCCCTGCTGCTGAGGAAGGCATGAGCCTGCCCGCCACCGCCGGCGGCGTGGCCTGCTCGGTCTGCATCGCCAATTACAACGGCATCGATCTCATCGATGCCTGCATCGAGTCGGTGAGGTCGCAGGACTGCGGCTTCGTCGTCGAGATCATCGTGCACGACGACGCCTCGACCGATGGCTCCGCCGCGCACATCGCGTCGCGCCACCCGGACGTGCGCCTCATCGAGAGCCGGGAGAATGCCGGCTTCTGCGTCGCCAACAACCGCATGGCGGCGATGGCCAGCGGCGACTATCTGCTGCTGCTCAACAACGACGCCGCGCTGCTGCCCGGCGCGCTGGCGGCGCTGATGGCCGAGGCGCGGCGGCTGGGGCGGCCGGCGATCCTCGGCCTGCCGCAGTACGATGCCGACAGCGGCGAACTGCTCGACATCGGCAGCCGGCTCGATCCCTTCTTCAACGCCGTGCCCAACCGCGACCCGCAGCGCAACGAGGTGGCGATGGTGGCCGGCGCCTGCCTGTGGCTGCCGAAGACGTTGTGGGACGAGTTGGGCGGTTTTCCTGAGTGGTTCGGTTCGGTCGCCGAGGATCTGTATCTCTGCTGCCGGGCGCGCCTGGCGGGCCATCCGGTGCGGGCGCTGGGGCATGCCGGCTATCGCCACCACGTCGGTCGCAGCCTGGGTGGCGGCAAGCCGCTCGACGGCCGGCTGGTGACGAGCTTCCGCCGGCGCGCCCTGTCGGAGCGCAACAAGACCTATGTGATGTTGGCGTGCTGCCCGGCACCGGTCCTGCAGCTGCTGTTCCCCCTGCACCTCGGGCTGCTGCTCATCGAGGGCAGCCTGCTGTCGATCCTGAATGTCCGCCTCGACTATCTGGCCAGGATCTACCTTCCCGTCATTCCGGCGCTGCTGCGCCAGCGCCGGGCGCTCGCCGCCCTGCGGCGCGAAGCGATGCGACGGCGCCGTCCCGGGGAGACCGGCTTTTTTTCGGCGTTCGAACTGCTGCCCTACAAGCTGCGCATGCTGTTGCGCCACGGTCTGCCGCGGCTCACCTGACCAGGAGGTCGATGGCGAGGCTGCCCCAGTTGCGGGCATGGCGGGCGTAGCGGCCGGCCGAGAGCTCGCGCCAGATGCCGGGCAGTCGCCGCCAGCGCGAGGCCGGCAGGCCGGCACGGGCCGTCAGGTGGGAGAGCTTCTCATCGAGCGCCCGGCGGGATGACTCGGCGACACCGGAGGATGCCAGGCGCTCGGCCAATGCCTGCCAGCGGGCGCACTCTTGCCGGTACCAGGCGGCGCGGTCGAGGACCAGCGCCGCCCGGGCCTCGCCGAGCAGGCTTTTCTTCTTGCCGCCGACCACGTTGCCAGCGTGCTGGCGGTATTCGATCAGTGGCGCATCGATGGGCAGCAGGCCATCCCGCGCGGCGGCATGGATGGCCAACCAGGCGTCGTGGGGCCAGCCCGGCGGCACCGGCAGCGCCGTGTCGCGCAGACCGACTTTCATGGCCAGCGTGGCGCCGGTGACGACTTGATGTTTGAGCAGCACCTCGAAGGCGCGGCCCCGCCGCATCCGCTCTTGCTCATCCCGCGTGAAACGCCCCCGCTGCCACATGCCGTAACCCAGGCCGCGCAAGCGCTCGTCCACGACGTTGGCATCCGAAAAGACGGCAAGGACCGTGGGGGCGGACAGCGCCGCCGAGAACCGCGCCAGTTTGTCGGCATGCCAGACATCGTCCTGGTCGGCGAGCGCGATGCAGTTACCGCTGCAGAGCGTCATGGCGCGGCTGAAGTTGGCCACAACGCCCAGCCGCGCCGGATTGCGCTCGATGCGCACCGGGAAGGGCGCGCCCGCGGCGAAGGACTGCAGCACGGCGGCCGTGCCGTCATTCGAGGCGTCGTCGCAGGCGACCAGTTCGATGGGCGGGCGGCGCTGGGCGAGCAGGCTGTCGAGCAGGGCTGGCAGGTAGCGGGCCCCGTCGCAGGTGGCGAGCGCGACCGATATCGTCGGGGAGTCGATGTCCGAGGAAGGCATCATTGCGGTACGGCGGGGTCGCTCTCCGCCCGCCAGGGAGGGAGATGTCGTGGTCGCCCGGGCGTCGGTATCGGCCACTCCAGGCTCAGGTTCGGATTGTAGGCCGGGTCGGATGCGAACCAGGCCGGCCACCGCTCGAGCAGCGCCTTGCCGTCGTTCGGATCCGGTGCGGGCTCGGCGATGGGTTGGCGCGACGACAGGACGACATGCGGCGCCCAGATGTTCCAATAGCCCAGTTGGCGCAGACGAAGACAGAAATCGACATCGGCCCATCGTTCCGGAAAGGCGGCGGCATCCAGCCCGCCGGCCTCGACATAGCGCACGCGGAGTACGGCCAGGCAGTCGGCGCTGATGACCGACAGGTTTTGCTGGAAGCCGGTGCGCGCCGGCAGCCGGTCGGGATTGCGCAAGACGGCGGCACCGGCGGCGGTACCGAGAATGAAGCCGCCTGCCGAACGCGTGCTGCCGGCGGCCGTGAGGCAGGCGCCGACCGCGCCGGTGCCAGGCCGCAGGGCGTGGGCGACCAGATCGGAGAGCCAGTCGTCGGTTTGTGGCGCGAGGCGCGGCGAAAGGAAGACCAATACCTCGCCCCCGGCGCGGGCGGCGCCGTCGCGCAGGCGCCCGGTGCCGCCGGGTCCGGATTCGACCGCCACCATCGACACGGCAGCGGGGCGCGGGGTGGTCGCGTTCGCCAAGGCTTCCGCAGCGCCGCTCAGGATGATTTCCGCAATCGGCATGCCCGCACGGTCGATCCATTCGGCGAGGTGCCGCCTCAGCGCCAGCCCGTCTTCGACGCACCCGAGCGCCACGACGACGCTGACCCGTGGCAGGGCCTCGGGCAGCGCATAGCGTATCCGCAAGTGCCCGTGCCGAAGATGGACTGCGTCGGCGCGAATGCCGAGGCGCGCCAGGTGATCCCCGACGGCTTTTCTTCCGGCATCGATGGCGTAGGACTTGGCGTCCACGCTGGTCGAAGTGGAGCCGGGGACCGTGCGCCAGTGGTACAGCACGTAGGGCAGGTGGCGGATGCGGCTGGCCTCGCTGGCGTCGATGACACGCAGAGCCAGGTCCCAGTCCTGGCTGCCCTCGTAGCCCGGCCTGAAGCCCCCCACCTGCTTCGCCAGTCGGGTTCGATATACGCCGAAATGGCTGATCATGTTCTGACAGCGCATCAGGTCGGGATTCCAGTCCGGCTTGAAGTAAGGCCCGAAGCGACGGCCGTTCAGGTCGATCTTGTCCTCGTCGCTGTAGATCAGGTCGGCCTCGGGGTGGCTGGCGAGCTCGATGGCCACCAGCGCCAGGGCGTGCGGCGCCAACAGGTCGTCGTGGTCCACCAGGCCGACAAACTCCCCTTCCGCCATCTCCAGCGCGTCGTTGGAGGCGGCGGAGATATGCCCGTTGCGGTCCCTGAAGCGCAGCCGTATCCGGTCGTCCCCTCTCGCCAGCGCTTCGAGGATCGGCCGGATGTGGGGCGCGGCGGAAGCGTCGTCGACCAGGCACAGTTGCCAGCGGGGATAGAGCTGGGAGCGGATCGAATCGACGGCCTCGCGCAGCCAGCGCTCCGGGCTGTTGTAGGTTGGCATCAGCAGGCTGATGAGCGGCTGTCTGGGCAAGGCCGCAACAACCGCCTGCAGACGCTGCCGTTCGGTTTCGCCCAGGGTGTCGTGTTGGGCGATCCAGTCTGCGTAAGGCGCGTCCTGCGCCAGGTGCAGGGCCAGTTCCAGCGCCGCGTTGGCCGGGCCCTGCCGCCAAACGACTCGGGCCAGGAATCGGGCAGCATAGAGCAGCCGGCCGCGGCGGCCGAGCCGCCAGGCGGCGCCGGGCAGTTGCCGGAGCATGTTCAGGGCTTTTCCGATCGGGATGCTCATGGACGATGGGGGTGGTAGCGAAAGGCCGGGTGGCTGCGGACGGATTGTCCGGAAGGCAGCAGCGGATGAAGGGCCAGTCCCTGTTGCCGGGCCGCGAGAGGCGCCAGCAGCTGATCCCTGTCGCCATGGCGCTGATACATTTCCCACCAGCGGCTGAAAAAGCCGGCCGCCGCCGGGCCCGGGCGGAAGCAGAAGAAATTCATCTCGAACAGACCCGAACGGGGCAGGTAGCCCTGCGCTTCGAGGAAAGTAATGGTCTCCAGGACGTGCTCGCGGCTGTCGCGCAACTGAAGCATGACCGCTGCGGCCTCTTCGTAGGCGCAGCGGCGATAGGGATGGGGTACCACGCCGAGGTCGGCGCCGCTGCGCCTGAATGCGTCGATCAGCGGCGTCAGGTCGCCGGCCAGCTCGATGTTGCCGTCGAGGTAGGCGATCACTTCGGGCGCCTCGCCCATGGGCAGGTAGCGGGGCAGGTTCATCTTGATGGCGCGCGACAGCTGCCGTTCCGCCAGCCCGTCAGCCGGAGCGACGACGAGGCGCCAGCCGGCGATTGGGTGGCCGGGCGGCTTGTCGGTGATGAGGAAGTAATCGATGTTCGGATCCGGCTGTCCGATGGGACGCAGTACATCGTAGTCCCCGGTCATGACGCAGCACACAGCGATTTTGCCGCAGGCGAGCGGTTTTTCTTCTGTACGCGGGGTTGCTCGCGGCTCGGGATGGCGCGACGGATTTCCGGCAAAGGCCTGCGTGAAGGACGTGGCGTAGCCGTCGCGCCGTTCCATGGCCTGGCCGAGTTCCGGGTGGCGCGCCAGGAATGCGCAGGTCGGATGCCGGGCGCCGTCGAGGACGAAATGTTTTAGTGGCGGATGTTCGCCGCAGTCGTAGGCCTGCCGATACCAGGCTTGGTCGAACAGCGGATTGGGGTCGGGCGCGGGAGTGCCGCGCCGCGCATGCTCTTCCAGGTCGAGCAGCGGATTGGGATGATGGCGGCCCGCCCCGGGCTGGCGGTCGTACCAGCGGACGACGAGGAAGGGGTTCGGGTTGGCCCAGTCGTGGCGCCCGATCTCGACGAAGTGCCGCCAGGGGGTGACATCGGCGGCGCCCGGCAGCATGTGGCGCGCGTACCAGCGCGTCCAGAACAGCGGGTGCGGGTCGAGCCCGGCGTATTGCCCGGCAGCCAAGTAGTGAGAGGCCGGATCGATGCGCCCGGCCGCAGGGCACCCTTGCGAAAAGTAGTGCTGGAGATCGACGAACGCCTCCAGCTGCCTGCCGCAATCCTCGCGCTGGCCCGCAAAGCGCCGCGCTCGCCCGGGGCTGAGGACCTTCAGCGCCCATTCGGGCAGGCGCCGGAGCCAGTTCAGGCCGGCAGCTGGCCTTCCCAACGGGCAGGACAGCGCCAGCAGACCAGCGGCGATCCGCGCGACCGGCCTGGCCGCCTCGCTCAGTGGCTGCACGTCGGTGACGCCCAGAGCCTCGAGGGCGGGCATCAGTTTCGAGACCTGGGAGAGAACGTTCCGCCAGCCGTTCCCGCCCAGCCCGGGCTCCCCCAGACGCAGCCAGACAATGCCTTCGGGGGGTTCACTCTCGCCGGCCAGGGGATCGAGGCTGATCCAGACGGTTGACGCCGCTGCGACCGCTGTGCGGCGCTCGGCGCTGCCGTTCGCCAGGGAGTGCCCATACAGCGTCGTCAGGGAAGGCTGCGGCAAATCAGTCATCCAGGCTCCCTGGCTGGCGGGGAAAATAGGGATAGCCTCCGCGCAGCCGTTCCAGCCATCGGCGCCAGAACGGAAGCGTTAGTTCGTATTGCTGCCGCTGGCCGGCCATCACATTGAAGACATCGCCTTCGATCCGTCGGCGCAGGGCGGCCGCTTCCGGCCGCCGGTGAGGCGCCTGGTCGAGCAGCCGCTTCATTGTTTCGGTCGACATCGCGGGCGCGATGCCGGTTTCCTCCCCCCCTCGGTGCCGCGCCACTTCCGCGGGAGCCGGCTGATGGCTGGCCGCGAGAAAGGCCTGCAGGGCGATGCGATAGTCTTCATCTTCCTCGGACCAGCCTTGCCATAGCGGCAGCAGCAACTCGCCCAGGTAGGCATGCTTGTGGCCGTGCAGGGCAGCCTTGTCGTAAACGTCGGCTGGAGCCTGGCCGAAGTCGTGCAGACCTATCAGCCAGGCGGACTGATGATAGGGGTGTCCGGCCCTGACAAGGGCGTCGACCATGGCCGATTCGGGGCGCAGGCCGGGCGAGTCCGGCAGGCTGGCGAGCGCCTTGGGAATCAGCGTGCTGCGGTACAGGTGGTTGCCGGCGGGTCGCCGCGCAGGCAGCAGCTTGTCGGCCACCAGCGCCTGCGCTTCGGCGAAATGCGCCGGCAGGCGCTTCGCCTCGGCGATGAAGTTCCGCAGCGCCGGCAGGACCAGCACGTCGGCATCGATGCACAGCGTCCACGTCCGGCCGTCGGCGAGCCCCTGTTGCAGGCTTGCCCGCAGGGTTGCGACGAAAGGGCGGTTCGATATGCGGTGGATAGGTTGCCCGGGGAATAGCGCGGCCAGCTGGGCGATGCAGGCCTCGACGGTCCGTTCGCCGCATTCCCGGACGATGAGGGTGACGTCGTCGTGCTCAGACCTATGCATGCGGATGGATCATTCGGGACGGCGGAAAGGTCGGGCGGTCGCTCCGGCTGGCATGGCGTGCGTCAGGACCGCCCGCCCCGCCGCAGGCGGCGGAGGAGCCCGGCCAGGCCGCGCCTGAGGCGATCGAGGAACGATCGTGCCGGATTGGGCTGTAGCAACAGCGCGGGAGCCGCCTGCTCCGCGGCGATCTTGCGCAGCAGATCGAGACGCCGGCGCTGCAGATCCTCCTCCTGGATCGGCGGCGGGGCGGTATTACGCAAAAGGATGAAGAATTCGCAGCCGCAGGCAGGATGGGTCTCGGCGACGGTGAACGGGATCAGGCCGAGTTGCGACAACTCCAGCATCAGCAAGTCGAAACTGCCGGGGGTGAAGTGCCAGGCATGGCAATCCTGATAGGCGCCATGCCCATTCTCGTCATAGGCGTTGAAATGCTTCAATGCCTGGGGCAGGGATTGGTTGAGAAAGCGGATGTCCTTGAGATGGCTGAGCTGCCCCCAGGTGGTCGCGCCGTCGGCGCTCACGGTGTACGCGATGTGCTGGAAAAGCGCCCGCTGGGAGTGCGTTTTCGCCTGGCGTTTCCAGGCGTGCAGCCAGTCGCCGGTGCAGGTGAGGGGTTGAAAGAAATCGAAGCAGTAGCGCTTGTCCGGCACGGCCAGCGACAGCAGCCCGCCGGGCTTGAGGATCCTGGCCATCGCCTGGAAGAACATCACCGGGTTGGGTATGTGCTCGATCACATGGCTGGCCACGCAGGCATCGACGGCGCCGAGCAACGACGGGGGGATCGCCTCGCTCAGGTCGCCTCCTGCCCAGACCACATCGACTTCCTCGATGGCGGCGGTATCGACATCGAAGCGCTTGTATTTCTCCACCAGTCCGGCCCGGTCGGCATGGTCCACCGAGAGCGTCTTCCAGCCCTCCCGTTTGGGCAGCAGCGGGTTGTAGCCCGGCCCGATCTCCATGCACAGGCCATTCTTGTCGAAGCGATGCAGGAGCTTGTCGGTGCGGTTCAAGATGGGTTACTCCCGGTCGAGGCGTGTGGCGCAATGATGTCCGGCTTGGACAGCAGAAGCAACACGTTGCCGGCAGGAAAGCCGTCGCCAGGCCAGGATTTCGGCAGGAGACCGGCCCAAGCAGGCACCGGACCGACTATCCGGTGTCTGACCCGAAAGCCGACGCGGTCATGGATCGAGGCGATTTCGGCGATTCGCCGATAGTGCACCTTTTCCTCCAGGTAGCGTGCATACAGCGCCGCCCGCCCTGCAAGCGGCAGCGGCCGGCCGCACTCGTCATGGGCTTCCGGCCAAGGCGGGCGCGGACCATGGCCGAGCAGCAGGCAGGCCTGGATGAGCAGGCGGCGCGGGGCGCCCGGCCCCAGCCAGTGCACCAGGGGCATGCGCAGGTGCGGTTCGACCAGCCGGCGCACTCCGGGGAAGCTGTGCACGGCGAGACCACCGGGACGCAGCAGACGAAACGACTCGTGCGCCAACGCCGCGATATCGGCGACGTGTTCGAGGGTTTCCTCGGAAAAGACGATGTCGAAGCTGTCGTCAGCGAATGTGCGGATGTCGTCGAGATGCCGCAGCAGCCGCTCCGGCTCGAACCCGCGGCCGCGCAACAAGGCGTGGCCGTTGCGCAGCACGGCCAGGTCGGTGTCGATGCCGTAGGCCTCGAACCCCTCCTGGCGGAGGAGGGCGACGGCGCGGCCGCGGCCGCAGCCCCAGTCGAGGATCCGCGCCGGCCGTGGGGCGCAAGCGCGCAACTGTTCGAGAAGCGCCGGGTTCAACCTGAACCCGACCATCTCGGCCTCGGTCAGCGGTTCGTGCTTTCCGTTCATGGCGCCTGGCCGGATTCGCGGCGCGGCTTGCGATAGACGAAGAAGTAGCCGGTGGTGCCGTCCTGCGACGGCGCCAGCCGGTCGAGCAGTTCCAGGCCAAGGGCGAGCAACAGCAGCAGCGGCGCACGCAGCAGGGCGGCGCCGCGCAGCGGCGCGTCGAGAACGAAGCGGCGGTAGACCAGGACGGCGGCGGCGGCGAAATAGCCGTTGCGCTCGAGAAGCTCGACTTCCTCGAATCCGCTGAACAGCCGCTGCAGACCATGGCGGGTGAAGCGGCGGTAGTCGGTCGGCGCGTCGTGGATGCCGAGCAGGAAGGGCGTCGAGCCGATCAGGCAACCGCCCGGCCGCAGCACCCTCAGGAACTCGGATGCCGCCATTTCGGGAGACTCCACGTGCTCCAGAACTTCGAAACAGAACAGCGCGTCGATGGCGTCATCCTCGATTCCCGTCATCGCTTCTGCGCTGGCGACGATGTCTGGTTGCCGTCGCGGGTCGCTGTCAAGGGAGCGGGCCTGGATGCCGAGCGCCTCCAGCCGGGCGGCGATTTCGCCTCCGGCGCCGATATTTAGCGTCCGCGCCGCGGCCGTTACGGACTCGCGCTGCGCCGCCTCGGCCAGCCAGGCATACAGGTTCTCGCGCGACTTGCGCTTGGAGAGGCGATAGAGCGATTCGGCAAACATTCTGGTCATGGCTCGGCTTTCGCCAGATGTTAGCACCCCGCCGTGCAGGGCCGGATGCCGTCTGCATCGCGGCGGGCGCCGTCTAACGTCCCGGTGACGGCGCCTCCCGCAGGCTTTGCCCGGCAATCCAGCGTCGCGCCCAGAGTTCGGCAGTCAGCAGGAGCCAGCGGGCGCGCAATCCCGCCACGCCGTGCCCGGCTTGCAGGACGGCGAGGCGTCGCGGCCAGTCCGGACGCAGAATGCCCGAGTCGACCAGGATGCCGTTTTCCAGCCAGCCTTGCAGCAGGGCGTCGCTGCGTGCATCGAACCAGCTGCCCAGCGGGCTGCTGAAACCTTTCTTGCGCCCTGTAACGACAGCAGCGGGCAGCCACTGCCTTGCCGCCTGTTTGAGCAGCGCCTTGCGCTCGCCGCGTCGGTAGTGCAGCGCCAGCGGTATGCGGAAGGCTAGTCGCACCAGTTCCGGGTCGAGAAAGGGAACGCGCGCCTCCACGCCATGGGCCATCGAGGCGCGATCGACCTTGCAGAGGATGTGGTCGACAAGGTAGAGCTGCATGTCGAGTTGTTGGGCCGCCGCCACAGCCGGCAGGCCGGGATTGTGGAAGGGCCGCATGACCGCTTCGGGCCCATCGGCGCAGCGTTCGAGGAAGGATGGCTCCAGCAGTATCGGCAGGCTGTCGTCATCGAGGCAGCCCTCGTAGCTGAAATAGCGCGCCAGGTCGCCCGCCGCCGAACGGCGTGCGCCGAGCAGGCCACGGCGGCGCAGACTACGCCAGAGCTGCGCGGCGGGCCCCGGAGGAACCCAGGCTGGGCGGTCGAAGTCGTCATAGCGCAGATAGCCGGCGAACAGCTCGTCGGCGCCATCTCCGCCGAGGGCGACGACCGTGTCGTGACGGCGCGCCAGACGGGCGACCTCGAAGAAGGGCAGGGGGCCGTTCGGGTCGAAAGGCTCGTCGAAGTACTCCTGCAGTTCGCACAGGCGCCCGGAGAGATCGCGTTCCAGGGCCAGACCCTCATGATGCCGCGTGCCGAAATGCGCGGCGACGAGGCGGGCATAGTCGCGCTCGTCGCAGGACGCCTCCTCGAAGCCGATGGTGAAACTGCGTAACTCGGCGAGGTGCGGCCGCGCCAGCGCGACCAGCAGGCTGGAGTCGATGCCGCCGCTGAGAAAGCAGCCGATGGGCACGTCGGAGACCAGCTGCGAGCGCACCGCATCGGCCAGCCCCTCGCCCAGGCGACTCAGCGCCTCGGCGGGGTCGTCGAGATCCGGGCGGTCGTCGATCCGCCAGTAGCAGGAGAGCCGCAGCGCGTCGCCCCGCAGCGTGGCAGTGTGGCCGGCCGGCAGCTTGGCCATCCCGGCGAAGGCGCAGCGCGCATGGGGGACGTAGCCGAAGGAGAGGAAGTCGCGCAGTCCCTGCGGATCGATTTCGCGAGGGTAGTCCGGGTCGGCGAGGATGGCCTTCGGCTGCGAGGCGAAGGTGAGGCGGTCGCCGTAGCGGGCGTAATACAGCGGCTTGACGCCGAGCGGGTCGCGGGCGAGGAACAGCGTCCTCGCCCGCTGGTCCCACAGGCCGAAGGCGAAGATCCCGCGCAGGCGCGTGACGCATTCGGCGCCCCATTCCTCCCAGGCATGTACGATCGCTTCCGAATCGGTGAGGGAGGCGAAGCGGTGGCCGAGCCGCTGCAATTGCTCGCGCAGTTCTCGATAGTTGTAGATCTCGCCGTTGAAAGTGAGCCAGACCGTGCCGTCCTCGTTGCCGATCGGCTGTGCGCCGTCGGCACTGAGATCGATGATGGCGAGGCGGCGATGGCCGAGCAGCACCGCGCCGTCATCCAGCGCGCGCACGCCGCGCCC
>JADLGU010000297.1 GCA_020849155.1 Rhodocyclaceae bacterium
CCGCCGGCGAGGACGGCCTCGACATCATCCGCCGCATCCTCGCCGAAGCGCCGCGCCACCTCCAGCCGGACGGCATACTGGTGGTCGAGGCGGGAGGAAACCGTGCTATCGTAGAAGCGGCCTTCCCGAATCTGCCCTTCACCTGGCTGGAGTCCGATGATGGCGACGGCGCCGTATTTCTGCTGGAGCGGGCGCAGCTGCAGTCCTAGCCCCCGTATTGCCGGCCCTGCCCGGGCGTCGTTGCCACTGCCTGGGGTGCGGCCAACCTGTCATTCCTGAGCCATGGCCCGCCTCAAGGACTGGCTCCAGGCCCATGCCTTCCGTCTCAAGCTGATCGCCGTCGCCCTGACGGCGGAACTGGCCCTGGTGCTCGGCCTGCTCTACGTGATGGTCGAGCACAACGAGCGGGCGCTGAAGACCCAACTCGAGCGGCGCGTCGAGCAGAACGCCCTGCTCTTCAATGCCGCGCTGGCCGGCGAGCTGATCGCCCACGACTACTCGACCCTGCGGGAAACCCTGCAGCTGATGCGCAACGAAGGGGCGCTCGCCTACGCCGTGCTGGAAGATGCCCGCGGCCGGCGCATCGTCGCCGCCGGTTGGCAGGACGACCAGCCGCTGCCGGCCGCGGTGGCGGAGGAAAGTCGGTCTCCCCAGGACGGCGGCATGCTGCACGTGGCGGTGCCGATCCGCTACCAGCGTCACGACCTCGGCACCCTCCACTACGGCATCGACACCGGCTTCATCGACCGAACGCGCAGCGAGCTGCTGCGGCGAAGCGCCCTCCTGGCGGCCACCGGCTTCCTGCTTTCCGCCCTGCTGGTATTGGCTCTCGGCTACCGCATGATGCGGCGCCTGGGCCAGGTGGCGGCGGTGACCCGGCGGATCTCCGAGGGGCAGCTCGCGGCCCGCGTCGGCGAAGCCGAACGCGACGAGATCGGCCGGCTCGGCCAGGCGGTGGACAGCATGGCGCGCGCCCTCGAGGAGAAGCTGCGCGAGATCCATGCCAGCGAGGAGCGGCTGAGTTTCGTCATCCAGTCCACCACCGACGGTGTCTGGGACTGGGACGTGGTCCGCAACCAGACCTATTTCTCGCCGCGCTTCCGCGAGTTGCTCGGCTACGACGACGAGGCCGAGTTCCGCCTGATGTTCTATTTCCGGACGGCGCTGCATCCCGACGACCGCGACCGCGCCCTGAATGCCCTCGAGAACACCCTCAAGCGCCGCGGCCGCTTCGACGAAACCTACCGCCTGCGCTGCAAGAACGGCAGCTACCGGTGGTTCCGCGGCCGCGGCCAGGCGCAGTGGGACGGGCAGGGGGTGGCCTGCCGCTTCGCCGGCTCGCTCACCGACATCTCGACCCAGCAGGCCATCGAGGACGCCCTGCGGGAGAGCGAGGAAACCCTCTACTACTCGGTGCGCGGCTCCTCCGACGGCATCTGGGACTGGGACCTGCTGCGCGACCGCTATCACCTCTCGCCGCGCTTCCGCGAGCTGCTCGGCTACGAGCCCGAAGAGCTGTCCGACAGCCGGGCCAGCTTCCTCGACAACCTGCACCCCGACGACCGCGAGTCGGTAGAGCGGGCGGTGCGGGAGCATTTCGAGAAACGTGCCCCCTACGACCTGGCCTACCGGCTGCGCCGCAAGGACGGCAGCTACCGCTGGTTCCGCGGCCGCGGCCAGGCCGTCTGGGACGAGCACGGCCGGGCGGTGCGTTTTTCCGGCGCCATCACCGACATCGAGGCCCAGAAGCGCGCCGAGGAGTACATCCAGGCCCTGCTGGCGGAACAGCAGGCCATCCTCGACAACGCCCTGATCGGCATCTGGATGGTGCGCAACCGGATCGTCGTCAGCTGCAACCGCCGCTGCGAGGAGCTGTTCGGCTACGGCGTCGACGAGCTCAAGGGCCACTCGGTGCGCGTCATCTACCCCAGCGACGAGGCTTTCGAGGCGCGCGGGCGCCGGGTATACGGAATTCTCGCCGGCGGCGGCAACTGCACCGAGGAGATGGAACTGGTGCGCAAGGACGGCAGCCGCTTCTGGTGCGCCACCTCCGGCCGCGCCATCGATCCGGCCGACCCGCACGCCGGCAGCATCTGGGTGTTCACCGACGTCACCGAGCAGCACGACACCCTGATGGCGCTGCGCGAGAGCGAAGCCCGTTTCCGAAAACTCAACGAAGAGCTGGAACAGCGGGTGCGCGAGCGCACCGCCGAGCTGAGCGCCGCAAACAAGGAGCTGGAATCCTTCAGCTACTCGGTCTCCCACGACCTGGTGGCGCCGCTGCGGGCCATCGACGGCTATTCGCGGATGATCGAGGAGGACTACGAGCCGCTGATCGACGCGCGAGGCCGCGGCTACATCCAGCGCATCCGCGTGGGCACCCACCGCATGCAGCAGCTGATCGACGACATGCTGGCGCTGTCGCGGATCACCCGCGACGAGATGCGCCGGGTGGACGTCAATCTCTCCGCTCTCGCCGAACAGGTTGTTTCAGACCTGAAGCAGTCCCAGCCCCAGCGGGCGGTTTCCACGCATATCACTTTGGACATACATGTCAGCGGCGACCCGAACCTGCTGCGGATCGTCCTCGAGAACCTGCTGCGCAACGCCTGGAAATTCACCGCCCGCCACGCCGTCGCCAACATTGCCTTCGGCGTCTTGCGCGAGGGCGACAAACCGGTGTATTTTGTCAGGGACGACGGCGCCGGCTTCGACATGAAATATTCGAGCAAGCTGTTCGGCGCCTTCCAGCGCATGCATCGCGCGCAGGATTTCGAGGGCACCGGCATCGGCCTGGCCATCGTGCACCGCATCATCCAGCGCCACGGCGGACGCATCTGGGCGGAGGCCGCGCCGGAACAGGGAGCAACCTTCTTTTTCACGCTGTCGTAACAGGATCATCATCAATGGCAACCGATCGACCGA
>JADLGU010000298.1 GCA_020849155.1 Rhodocyclaceae bacterium
GCTGCGGGCCATCCACCGGCTTTGCGGGATCACCTCGATGTTCAGGTCGTTCGGTTTGTTCATGGCGTTCTCGTCGTCTCGGGTTCGTAAAACGGTTGCGCCGATGATTGCATAGGCCGAGAAGGGTCCGCGACGACAAACCCTTGCACGGATGGCGGGGGTTGAGCCGTTTTTGGTTCTGGTGCGTTGCCGCACATGCGGGGAATGGATATTTTCCCGGCATGACGCAATTGACCCAATCCATTCGCACGTCCAGCCTGTCTGAACAGGTGGCGCCTTTCGACCTAGTGATGCACCGCGAGGTCGGCGAAGACGAGCATGTGGTAATGCTGTGCAACCGCACCGCCTATGCCGTGTGCCGTGTTTTCCCGAGCCGCCAGATCAGCACCAGCCCCAACTTCCATGTCCAGAACGGAACGGGACTGCTCAATGCGCCACTCACGCCCGATGGCCTGCGCGAGTTGCTGCACTGGACAGACCGCAAGACGGCGCTCGCACGCTTCACCCTCATGCTGCGGGAGCTGGCCGCCGGCGTGCGTCCCGCCATCGGGAGCATCGGCTAACCATGCAAGCTGCACCCAGCCAGCGCATCTCGATCGGCGGGCAGGCGCATCTCGCCACCTGGTTAATGATGACGCCGGCCGGCCAGCGGGCGCTGGCAGCGGCGCACCAGCAACGGTTGCAATTGCGATGCCTGTGCGTGGGTCACGGAGTGGACATGTACGTGGCGAGGCGCGGGACCACTTTCTATCTGGCACGCATGCCCGGCACGGGGATGCTGCATGCCGAGGACTGCCCTTCGGCGGAGGGGGCCAACCTGTTCTCCGGGGCCGATAGCTATCTCGCTGGGGCAATGACGGAGTCACCGGACGGCCGGCTGTCCGTGCAGTACGCCGATGGTGGGCCGGTCAGCATCGAGGGACTCCTGGACCTGATGATCGAGATGGCGGAGTTGAATGTCCTGCGCCCCGACGCGGGCCAGCGCACCTGGCGTGACGCACGCAAGGCCCTGGCCGAAGGCGCCGAAGACATCATCACGCCCGATGGGAGCCTCGCCGCACAGATCCTGCTGCCGCACGCTTTCAACAAGGACAGCTACGCAACCGAACGGGTTGGACAGGAGGCCTTCCTGACCGTGCCGGACTGCGCGCGACTGGTTTGCGCGCCGTTGCGCGAGCTGCGACCGACCGCCTATGGCTGGCGGGTTATCCTCAAGCACATGCCAGACACCCGTTTCTGGCTGTCCCGCACGGTCGCCGAGTCCCTGGTGGAGCGAGCCGCCGGCACCTTTAATCCGGGCGCACCGCCGTTGCCAAGCCTTGCCCTGATGCGCGTCAAGCAAGGAGGCAAGCCGGGCGAGTTTCGGGTCTCTGACATCGCGCTGCGCCGCACCGACCGCCGCTTTATGCCCTGCCTGTCCGAGCAGGAGGCGCAGGTGGCCGACGAACTCTCCGCAGCGCGCCGCGCGCTGCTGCGGCCGCTGCGCTTCGATGCGCCCTGGCCGCGGGCTCTGGCCGACTACGCCCTGCTCGACTGCGCCGGAGCCCCCCTGCCGGTCCTGGTGCTGGCTCCGACCGGCAGCGAAGCGCTGGATCTCTCCAAGAGGTTCCTGGCCGGTGCGCTGCGCCACCGCAGCGACTTCCCATGCAGCGTGTGGGAGCGCACCGGCTGGTCCTCGCCGCCGCCCGAGGCGGCCGCCGTCGCCAACTGAGAAAAAAGACGCCGATGATCCTAACCACAACCGATGCCATCGAGGGCCAGCCGGTCAAGGAGTATCTCGGCCTTGTCGTCTCGGAAGTCATCCTTGGCGCCAACGCTCTCAAGGACATGGTGTCCTCCGTGCGCGATTTCATCGGCGGTCGAGTCAATGGGATGGAGGGCGCATTGAGCGACGCCCGTGAGGAAGCCCTCAACAACATCGCCGCCGAGGCGGAGAAGCTGGGGGCGAACGCCATCGTCGGCATCAACATCGACTACGAAACTCTGGGCCAGCACGGAACCATGCTGATGGTTTGCGCCAGCGGCACCGCCGTCATGGTCAATTCCGGACAGGGATGAGGCTGAAATGAACTGGCGGAATTCATTAGTGACGACACCTTGCGTGGGAAACGGTCGAAAAAAATCAGAACACCCACCCCCGTCCTGACATTTTGGTTTAAGCAACCGGCCAGTGACGTTGCGGCCGGAGGTTACCCCTTTTAACTTTCTGAGGATTCTGACTATGCAACGCATCAAGCTGTCCCTCTTCGCCGCTTCCCTGCTCGTCTATGCGGCCGCAAGCTATGCCAACCCCAAGCAGGTTACCAACCCAAACGCCGCCGTGGTTGCGCCAACCTTCCAGTTTTGCATCATGGAAGGTGTCGGCAAGCAGCAGAATCAAGGTGAAGCAGAGGCCATGTGGGAACCCCTGCAGCAGGTGGTAAACAAGACGCTGGGCGCGAAGACCCGCTTCAACCTCTACCAAAACTTCGCCCTGATCGAGCGCGACATCAAGGATCAGAATTGCGACATCGCTCTGATCAAGCCGGTTCACTACGCCGGCATGGCCATGCGCGAGTACGGCTACGAGCCGGTGGTTCAGGTCGGCGGGGCCTACGTCGGCAACTTCATCGTGCACCGCGACTCGAAAATCAAGTCCTACGAGGATCTCGCCGGCAAGACGATCATGCTTCCCGACGAGAAGTCGCTGCAGTCGCTCCTGGCCAAGCGCTACATCAAGGAACATCCGCTCAACCCGCCGCCCGTTATCAAGCACACGCGCTTGCAGGAAACCGTTCTCTACTCGGTCGAGACTGGTCTGGCCGACGCCGGCTGGGTCAATCCAACCCTGGCCGCGCAATGGGTGGACAAGGGGTCGGGCTGGATGACCGGGGCGATCCGTGAATCCGTCATCCAGAGCCTCGAGAAGAACAACGACACCCGCCGCATCGAGGAACTGAAGGAGGAGGCGGCCAAGAAACAGCGCATCCTGCACAAATCCGATCCCTATCCGTACTGGGTCGTGGTGGCCTCGAAGAAGGTTAACGGGCGCAGCGGGCAAATCAGGCAGGCGCTGCTGCAGTTCGCGCAGGATCCGGCAAACAAGGCCACTCTCGAGGGCCTCGGCATCAAGAAGGGCTTCATCGAGGTCGACGACAAGGCCCGCAAGTTCTACGAATCACTCATCTAACCCAAGAAAGGAAGAAGAAAGCATGAAGATCGTACGCATCAAGAAAGCAGGGCAAAGCGCCTGGGCGCGCATGGACAAGGAAGATGAATTCACCCTGCTCGACGGCGCGATGGCCCCGACGAAACAGCATGCCCGGCTGGGTCAGGCCGGCGTCTCCACCCTACCGGCCTGCGACCCGGCGAATTTCCTTGCCCTCTGGAACAACTCTCGCGTGGCCGCCGAGAAGTTGGGTCGCGCCATCCCCACCGAGGCCCTTTACTTCATGAAGCCGCAGACCTGCCTCTCCGGCCATGGCGACAAGGTGCCCCACCCCGGCCAGGGCCACAATATGATCCTGGAAGCCGAACTGGGCATCGTGATCGGCAAGAAGGCCAAGGACGTTCCGCTGGAGGATGTGGCCAAGGTGATCTTGGGCTACACCTGCATCAACGACTTCACCGCCAAGAACGTCGTCGGCAAGGACAAGAGCTTCCCGCAGTACACGCGCGGCAAGGGTTTCGACGGCTTCGGCGGCGTCGGCCCCTGTGTCGAAACGACGCGGCCGGATCCGGAGGCGCGCATCCGCGGGTTCATCAACAACCGCATGGTCCAGGACTATCCGGTGAAGGACCTGATCATCCAGCCCGAGGAATTGGTCGCCTACCTGTCGCGGCAGATGACCCTGCAGCCCGGCGACGTGATCGCCTGCGGCACCTCGCTCGGCGCCGAAACGGTCGTGGCGGGCGACGTGGTCGACGTGACGGTCGACGGCATCGGCCTGCTGCGCAGCCACATCATCTAACCAGGAGGAAGCATGAACACCAAACAAACCCAACCCGCGACCGAAGTCGAAAACCACAGCCGCCGCCAGTTCCTGCGCCAAGCCGCCGCCGGCGCGGTGATCGCCGCGCCCCTCACCGGCGCGGTGGCCGCCGTCAATCCGGCCAAGGAAGCCCAGGCGGATGCGGCGCCGAGCGCGCTCTCCGACGACGCCTGGATCGCCGCCTAAGGCGTGGCGACGGTACAAGGTCGTACGAAATCGCCCGGCAGCCTGCCGGGCGATGCCCCCAACGGGGAACGCCAAATGAAACAACCTGAAACCTGGATAGCGCGCCTAGCACCTTTGTTAATGGCCATCGGCGTGCTTGTCATCGCATGGCTGCTCACCAGAATCATTTCCGATGGCAGCGAAATTACGGCGATGCTTGAAACGCCTGTGCGCGACATGAAATTCGGGCAGGTAGTCGGCCTCATCGTGTTTGCGTGGGTGCTGTTCAAGTGAGTGAGCCGCTCAAGCAAGGTGATCGCGTAATTCTCGCGCGCGTCACCCTGAACGTCATCATCCCGAATGGTCGAGCGACAGAGCAGCAAATATCTGACTGGCTGCGCTTTCACCTGTCCCAATCGGGCATGCTCCGCAACACGAACCCGCTGATCGACCAGGAGCCGGAGGTCATTGCCTCGTCCATCACCTGGGATATAGAGCGTGCCGGCACTCTTGGCTGATCCCGGCAGTTAAACCAAACGCACTACCCTTGCCTGCGTAACCTTGCTGGTGTAGCCGGAGCATCTGCTTCGGCCATTTTCACCAAGAAAGGAGTTACGCATATGCAGTTATCCACGACCAAGGAGTCGTTGGCCGCACCGCTCGGCCTAGTGTCCGGTGCCGCCGATACGCGCGGGACTGTGCCAATGCTCGGCACGGTTCTTCTCAAAGCGACCGGGGGCAAGCTGTCCATGTTGTGCAGCGACACCGGCGTCTTGGCGCGCGCCCTGTCCTCTTGCGAGGTCAGGAGCGAGGGTGAGATCGCCGTCGATGTGCGACGTTTCTACGATCTCATTCGCGCCGTTCCGGAAAAGCAGCCCCTTGAACTCAGCCTTGAGGACAAGGGTTCGCTGCTCGTCAAATCGGGACGCTCCCGCTTCCGCCTTCCCACCCATCCGGCCGCCGAGTACCCGCGCATGGAACCCAAGA
>JADLGU010000299.1 GCA_020849155.1 Rhodocyclaceae bacterium
AATCACCCTCGACCAGGTTCTCATGGTCGGCGACGGCGAGTCGGTGAAAATCGGCGCGCCGCTGGTGCAAGGCGCTAGCGTCAAGGCGAAAGTCCTCGCCCAGGGCCGGCACGAGAAAGTGAAGATCTTCAAGATGCGCCGGCGCAAGCACTACCAGAAGCACCAGTGACACCGGCAGAACTTCACCGAAATCCAGATCTCCGGCATTTCGGCGTAAGCAAGGAGCACAGACATGGCACACAAAAAGGCAGGCGGCAGTTCACGCAACGGCCGCGACTCGCAGGCGAAGCGCCTCGGCGTGAAACGCTATGGCGGCATGCTGATCAACGCCGGCAGCATCATCGTGCGCCAGCGCGGGACGCAGTTCCACGCCGGCGACAACGTCGGCATGGGCCGCGACCACACGCTGTTCGCCAAAGTCACCGGCACGGTCGAGTTCGCGGTCAAGGGCGCCGACAAGCGCAAGACGGTGAACATCGTCCCGGCAGCGTAAGCAGCCCGGTCGCCGCGACAAAAAGCCCTGCCGTCGCGGCAGGGCTTTTTTTATTATGAAATTCTTCGACGAGGCGAAAATCGAGGTCATTGCCGGCGACGGCGGCAATGGCGCGGCCACCTTCCGGCGCGAGAAATACGTGCCCAAGGGCGGCCCCTCGGGCGGCGACGGC
The DNA here is from genome assembly GCA_020849155.1 of Rhodocyclaceae bacterium. GTDB lineage: Bacteria > Pseudomonadota > Gammaproteobacteria > Burkholderiales > Rhodocyclaceae > Desulfobacillus. The sequence goes on from JADLGU010000299.1 coordinate 666, forward strand.
GGCCGCGGCGGCAGCATCTATGCCATTGCCGACCGCAACCTCAACACGCTCATTGACTACCGCTACACGCGCATCTTCCGCGCCGAGCGCGGCGAGAACGGCATGAGCTCGGACTGCTACGGCCGCGGCGGCGAGGACATGGAGTTGCGCATGCCGGTCGGCACCGTCATCAGCGATCTCGAGACGGGTGAAGCGATCGCCGACCTCGATCACGACGGCATGCGCGCGCTCATCGCCCAAGGCGGACAGGGCGGGCTGGGCAACATCCATTTCAAGTCGAGCACCAACCGCGCCCCCAAACAGTGCACCCCCGGCACGCCGGGCGAACGGCGCGAGTTGAAGCTGGAACTCAAAGTGCTCGCCGACGTCGGTCTGCTCGGCCTGCCGAACGCCGGCAAGTCCACCTTCATCCGCGCCGTCTCCTCGGCCCGCCCGAAGGTCGCCGACTACCCCTTCACCACCCTGCACCCGAACCTCGGCGTGGTGCGCGTCGACACGAACCGCAGCTTCGTCGTCGCCGACATCCCCGGCCTGATCGAGGGCGCGGCGGAAGGCGCCGGCCTCGGCCACCAGTTCCTGCGCCACCTGCAGCGGACGAGTCTGCTGTTGCACATCGTGGACATCGCCCCCTTCGATCCGGCCGCCGACCCGGTGCGCGACGCGCATGCCATCCTCGACGAGTTGAAGAAGTACGATCCGTCCCTGCACGACAAGCCGCGCTGGCTGGTCGCCAACAAGATCGATCTGCTGCCGGAGGAGGAGCGCGCGGCGCGCCTGGCCGCCCTGGTGACGGGCTATGGCCCGGTGGAACGGCATTTCGCCATTTCCGCCATCAACGGCGCCGGCTGCAGTGAACTGACTTTCGCTATCATGGCGCATATCGAACAACGCAAGGCGGCTGAGCCCGCCGCGCAGGAACATGAGAACGAAGATTAGCCAGGCGCGCCGGCTGGTGGTGAAGGTCGGCAGCGCGCTGGTCACCGACAACGGCGCCGGCCTGGCCGGCGACTTCATCGCCGAACTGGCCCGGCAGATTGCCGCCCTGCGCGCCAACGGCCGCGAGGTGCTGCTGGTCTCCAGCGGCGCCATCGCCGCCGGCATGCAGCGCCTCGGCTGGGCGACGCGCCCGCATGCCATGCATGAGTTGCAGGCGGCGGCCGCCGTCGGGCAGATGGGCCTGGCGCAGGCCTATGAATCCTGCTTCTCGCAATACAGCCTGAAGACCGCGCAGATCCTGCTCACTCACGAGGACCTGGCCGACCGGCTGCGCTACCTCAACGCCCGCTCGACGCTCACTGCCCTGCTCGCACTGGGCGTGGTGCCGATCATCAACGAGAACGACACCGTCGTCACCGACGAGATCAAGTTCGGCGACAACGACACGCTGGGCGCGCTGGTCGCCAATCTGGTGGAAGCCGACGCACTGGTGATCCTCACCGACCAGGCCGGCCTGTACACCGCCGACCCGCGCAACGATCCCGCCGCGACGCTGGTCGCCGCGCACCGCGCCGACGACCCGGCGCTGGAACGCATGGCCGGCGGCGCCGGCTCGGGCATTTCCAAGGGCGGCATGATCACCAAGGTCAGGGCCGCGCAGCGTGCCGCCCGCAGCGGCGCCCACACCCTGATCGCCAGCGGACGCGAAGCCGACGTGCTGCCGCGCCTGGCCGCAGGCGAAGCCATCGGCACCCTGCTCCACGCCGGCGCCACCCCGCTGGCGGCACGCAAGCAATGGCTGGCCGACCACCTGCAGCTGGCCGGCAGCCTGATCCTCGACCCTGGGGCCGTGAAGGCGCTGGCCTCGGGCCGGAGCCTGCTGCCGGTCGGCGTCACCGCCGTGGAAGGGGAATTCGAGCGCGGCGCGGCGGTCGCCTGCCGCACCCCCGAGGGCCGCGAGATCGCCCGTGGCCTGGTGAATTACTCGAGCTCCGAAGCGCGCCGCATCGCGCGGGCGCCCAGCGGCGAGATCGAAGCCCTCCTCGGCTACATCGACGAGCCGGAACTCATTCACCGGGACAACATGGTCCTGCTTTAATACCAGTCCGCCAGACGCAGACCCTTGAGAATCGCGGAGAATCGGGAGAATCGGGGGAGAATCGGGGACGGGGAGAATCGGAGAATCGGGGACAGACCACGGTTTCCAATGCTCAGCAGACTAAAACAGATCGCGAGATGCGGGTTCGGCCTGCTTGCGTGGACGACCGGATTTTCCCGGCACCGCCCGACGACCCAAAGCGGCAGTTATTTCGGCCTGAAAGCGTGGGTTGCCGAGCACGAAATTTCCATTGGTTGCATGACGAATATCGCTCATCAAGCCGGCATCGAGCGTCTCGGTGAAAAGCGCCTGATAGGCTGACTGCCGTTTTTCAGCCAGATTTCCCAGCGCGATGTAAATCGGATGCGGTTCGATCATAGGGTCTGCGTCGCCCAAGGCATTGGCCCGGTAGCTCGACCAACGATACGCCGACGGCACCGCCACCATGCCAGCCCGCACTGGATTCATCTCAATGTAGCGCGAACAGCCCAGGAGGTAGGTTTCATCCTGGACAATGCACGACCGGAATCGCCCCTCCCACAGCGTGCCGCTGCGCTGGTAGCGTCGATTGACATACTGCACATAGCGCTGGCCGAGCAGCTTCATCATCCGCCCCGCTCCATCCGCTTTGCACGGCGTCAGCAGGAGATGGACGTGATTCGTCATCAGCGCATAGGCGTGGATGGCGCAGCCGGTGCGCCGCGCACACAACTTCAACTGATCCAGATAGAGACGATAGTCGTCATCAGCAAAAAAGCAGGCCTGGCGGTTGTTGCCGCGCTGTATGACGTGAAGCGGGACCCCGGGAAGCGCAATGCGTGCGCGGCGCGGCATGGTTTCGGAAAGGTTGCACAACGATTCCGCAAGGATAGCGGAAACCGGTGGAACAGGAAACCGTGGTCTGTCCCCATTAATTCATTAATTCTGCTGGGCGCACAAAAAAAAACGGCCGCCCGAGGCGGCCGTTCAACTCAATGAGAGCGATTCTTAGAACACGTGGCGGAGGCCGATGCCAATCGTACGCGGATCGGCGCCTTCGTTGCCGGTACGCGCCAGACCGAGGGCGAGCGGGGTCGCGCCCATGCCGATGCCTGCGTTCGAATCGAAGTCATACGCCGCACCGCGACCGTTGGTGATCCGGGCGTAATTCAGCCACACGTTGGTGCGCTTGGACAGTGCATACTGGTAGCCCAGCGTCCAGAAGTGCGCGCCGGTGTTGTTGTCGCCCAGCTTGACCGCAGTGTTGATGGCGGCCACGCTGGCCGAGGCATTGATCGCGCCGGCGCGGGCGTAGGTCACACCGAAGCTGTGCGCCCCGGTCGTGTAGCTGACCGGCAGCGCCCAGGCGGTACGGCTCATGCTGCCCGTCCCCGTCGCCACAACGTCGGCCGTCTCGTGCGCCTTCAGGCGATCCCAGATCAGGCCGACTCTCAGGCCCATCGGGAAGGTGTAGGCAATGCCCGCCCGATTGCCCGTCACGTCCACCGTGCCGGCGGCACCGAGAATCCCGGAAGTGCCCGTAGCGCCCCCAGTGATGGTCCGGTCAGAAATCTTCATCCAGCCGTAGAAAGCCGTCCAGGGACCGTTGACATAGGTCGGGCTGATGGCCCAGGTGCGTTCCTTCGCTTCGTCGTTCGGCGTGCCGATCAGGGACGAAGCGTTCGCCGCCTCGACATGGCGGGAATATTGCACGGTCACGTCAAAACCGTTCCAGCGCGGGCTGACATAGCGGATCTGGTTGGCCATGCGACCGCCCTGGGTCACGGCGCGCTGGCCGCGGCCGTTGTTGTGCAGCATGCCGCGGCTGTAAGCCGCCGCCGCCCCCTTGCCGTAAAAGCTGTCCACGTTACCGACGAGATGGGTCTGAAGGTCCCAGAAGCCGAGCATGATTTCGCCCCACTTGTCGCTGCGCAGGCCGACGCCGGTGTTGCGCGAGCCGAGCGAGCCGGACGCGGTGGTGGCCGTCACGTTGCTGTTGCCGGGATCGACCGCCGCGCCGATGGTGCCGAAGGCCTTGAGGCCATTGCCGAGATCTTCGGTGACGGTGAAGCGCAGTTCGGAGGAGTTATCGACCACGCGGGTGCGCGAGGTCAGGCTGCCTTGGCGACCGGTAGGGACCGTGTTTGTGCCCGCTGCGAGTGCGTCGGCGACCGAACTGCCGCCCGCCGAGACCGACTCGAAACCGGCGTTCAGCGTGCCGGAAATCGTCACGTTGGTCTGCGCCATGGCCAGCGGAGCGGCCAGAACGCCGGCAACGGCGACTGCGATGAGTTTCTTTTGCATTGTGTGAATCTCCAAGCTGACAATTATTTGGCATGCCGTGTTTCGCATACCGTCACGACTTCCGTCGTCGATACTAACCGATGAATATTACCAATTCATGACAAAACGGCCGCCCGAGGGCGGCCGTTCCGTTAAAGCTGCATCAAGAACCGCAACACTATCAGAACACGTGGCGGAGGCCGACGCCGATGCTGCGCGGATCGCCGCCTTCGTTGCCGGTACGCACCAGACCGGCGGAGAGCGCGGTCGCGCCCATGCCGATGCCGCCGTTGGCGACGAAGTCATACGCCGCACCGCGCCCGTTGGTGATCCTGGAATAGTTCAGCCACACGTTGGTGCGCTTGGACATCGCGTAGTTGTAGGTCAGGTTCCAGAAGTGGGCGCCGGTGTTGTTGTCGCCCAACTTGACCAAGGTGTTGGTGGCGGCCACGCTCGCCGAGGCATTGACCGAGCCGGCACGGGCGTAGGCCACGCCGAAGGTGTGCGGCCCGGTGGTGTAGCTGACCGGCAGCGCCCAGGCGGTACGGCTCATGCTGCCCGTGCCCTGCGCCACCAGGTTGGCCGTCTCATGCGCCTTCAGGCGATCCCAGATCAGGCCGATCTTCAGGCCCATCGGGAAGGTGTAGGCGATACCGGCCCGGTTGCCCGTCACGTCGACCGTGCTGCCCGTGTTACCGCCTATGGCGCCAAGAATGCCGGAACCAGCGGCAGCCACCGACCGGTCGGAGATCTTCATCCAGCCGTAGAAAGCCGTCCAGGGACCGTTGACATAGGTCGGGCTGATGGCCCAGGTGCGCTCTTTCGCTTCGTCGTTGGGCGAGCCGATCGGGGCCAACGCATTCGCCGCCTCGACATGGCGGGAATATTGCACGGTCACGTCAAAACCGTTCCAGCGCGGGCTGACATAACGGATCTGGTTGTTGTAGCGACCGCCCTGGGCAACCGCCATCTGGCCGCGGCCGTTGGTATGCAAGAGGGCCAAGGTGCTCGTGGCGGCCGCGCTCTTGACGAAGCTGCTGTCGACCATGCCCACGATATGCCACTGGAGGTCCCAGTTGCCGAGCAGGATTTCGCCCCACTTGTCGCTGCGCAGGCCGACGCCGGTGTTGCGCGAGCCGAGCGAGCCGGACTGGGTGGAAGCCACCACGTTGCTGTTGCCGGGATCGACGGTGGAGCCGATGGTGCCGAAGGCCTTGAGGCCGCCGCCGAGGTCCTCGGTCACGGAAAAGCGCAGTTCGGACAGGTTATCGACGACGCGGGTGCGCGAGGTCAGGCTGCCTCCGCGACCGGTCGGGGTAGCCGCGTTAAGCGCATTGGCGACCGAGCTACCGCCCGCCGAGACCGACTCGAAACCGGCGTTCAGCGTGCCGGAAATCGTCACGTTGGTCTGCGCCATGGCCAGCGGAGCGGCCAGAACGCCGGCAACGGCGACTGCGATGAGTTTCTTCTGCATTGTGTGAATCTCCTCTTTGTTTGAGAGTTCGGCGGTTAGTCTTGGCGCCATGTGCACATTCCGTACTGCGCCACCACTCCCTGCCTGCCATGCTTCCCGGAAAACTGAGAAGTCGCCGCCATTGTGCCGGGGCGCCCTTGGACGGGGCAAGGGAAAGCAGGCTATTCGAAGGGGAGCAGCCCAAGTCTGTGGCTTTTTTGCAACAAAATAAACCCGCGCGTAAACCGCGTAAACCGGGGACAGACCACGATTTCCCGAATTCCAGAAAAAAAGGGAAAACCTCCGCTGCTTGACGTGAGGGTTCATCGAGCCTTAGATTGCGGCTTGTTTGAACGATCATTCAAATCAATTTTACCCTCTCCGCGCCATGGCCGGCCCGCTCCCTTCTTCCGGGAAAAAAGCGCATCCCACCGCGCCGAAGACCGACCGACGCACAGCGATCCTGCTGGCGGCGGAGCGGCAGTTCGGCGACCGTGGCTACCATGCCGTGTCGATCCGCGAGGTGGCGGAGGCGGCGCGCGTGCCGCTCGGGCTGATCGGCTATTACTTCGGCAGCAAGGAGGGCCTGCTGCGGGGCATTTTCGACTTCCGCCAGCCGACCATCGAGGAGCGCATCGGCGGCCTGCACCGGGTCCTGCGGGACATGGATGAGCGGGCCCCCGACGATGCCGTGCGCGAGATCGTGCGCGCCTTCGTCGAGCCGGTGGTGCGGCTGCGCGCCACGCCGGACAGCGAATTTTTCATGCGCCTGGTGACGCGGGCGGTGACCGACCAGAACACGGAAATGCAAGGGGTGATCCGCGACCATTTCGACCCGCTCGCGCAGGAGTACATCGCGGCCTTTCGCCGCGTCCTGCCCGACCAGGACCGGGCCACGGTGACCTGGGCCTACGAACTCGCTCTCGGTTCACTGCTGGTCTTCGTGGCCGATCCCCGCGTCGAGCGGCTCTCGGATGGGGCGTGCCGCAGCGCCGACCCTGCCGCGCTGCCGCTGCTGGTCGATTTCATCACCGCCGGCTTCCGAGCCGCCTGCGGCTGCCCGGCAAACAAAGCCATTCGCAAAGCCGGTACGCCGGCCCGGAAAGGGAAATAAGCGGCTCGGGCCACCGGGCCATTCCATCAGCCGTCAAAAGGAGGAGAAGTCATGTTGAAGCGCCGCCCTGCCCTGCTGTTCGCCGCCGCCCTGTGCGGCACCGCCGCGATCGCGCCGCGGTTCGCCTTGGCCGAAACCATCAAGATGACCGTGGCCACCGGCCACCCGCCCGTCTTCCTGTGGGTGAAAGTGCTGGACGAACAGTTCATTCCCGAAGTGGACAAGCGGCTCGCCGCGGGCGGCAAGCACAAGATCGAATGGACCAAGGCCTACGGCGGCACGCTGGCCAAGTTGGGCGGCGAGTCGGTGGCCCTGAAGGACGGCATCGCCGACCTCGGCTTCGTCGGCACTATCTTCGAGGCCGCGCGCTTCCCGCTACAGAACGTCTCCTATTTCGCCCCGTTCGGCACCGACGACCTCGCGCTGGTGACCAAGGTGACGGCCGACCTGCAGAACAACATTCCCGCCATGCGCGATGCCTGGACGAACAGCAACCTGGTGTACCTGGGCGGCGCGGCGCTCGACAGCTACCACATCTGGTCGAACTTCCCGATCAAGTCGGTGGATGACGTCAAGGGCAAGAAACTCTCCGCGCCAGGGCCCTCCGCCAACTGGATCAAGAACACCGGCGCCGTGGCGGTAGCCGGCACGCTAACGACCTATTACGAAGACATCAAGTCCGGCGTCTCCGACGGCGCCCTCACCTTCACCACCGGCGCGGCGGCGGCCAAGCTGATCGAAGTGGCGCCCTACATCACCAAGGTGAATTTCGGCGCCATGTACGCCGGCGGCATCGCCGTCAACAAGAAGCGCTTCGACAAGCTGCCGCCGGAGGTGCAGAAAGCCCTGCGCGAGGCGGGGGCGGTATACACCGAGCGCTTCGCCAAGGCCCAGGCGGAACTCGCCAGCCAGCGTCTGCAGGCGATGGAGAAAGCCGGCGCCAAGGTACATGAACTGTCGGCCGCGGAGCGCAAGCGCTGGGCCGACACGCTGCCGCCAGTGGCCAAGACCTGGGGCGCGGACATGCAGGCGAAGAACCTGCCCGCCACCGAGATCCTGCGCGGCTACATGGAGGGCCTGAAGAAGGGCGGCGTCCAGGTGCCGCGCGACTGGGCCAACTGAGCGGCATGAGCGGGGATAAGGCGCCCGCCGCCGGCAAGGCCGGCGGCGACAGCTATGGCCGGCCTCTGCCCTTCGGCTTCCAGCGTCTGACGGCGGCGCTGAACGCGCTGGGCACCCTGTGGATCCTCGTCCTCATGGTGCTGATGAACGCCGACGTGATCGGCCGCAACCTGCTCAGTGCGCCGCTGCGCGGCGTCACCGAGATCGTCTCGATGTCGATCGTCGGCATCGTCTTCCTGCAGCTCGCCGACACGCTGCACCGCGGCCGCCTGACGCGGGCGGACGTGCTGCTGGACCGGCTGAAGCGCGGCCGGCCGCGCCTGGCGAATGGCCTGCAGGCGCTGTACCACTTCGTGGGCATGCTGCTGCTGGCGACGATCTGCTGGGCCAGCTGGGAGCCGCTGCAGGAGGCCTTGCGCATCGGCGAATACGTCGGCGCGGTGGGCGATTTCCAGGCGCCGATGTGGCCGGTGCGGCTGATCGTGGTGACCGGCTCGGCGTGCACGGCGCTCGCCTTCCTGTTCCTCGCCTGGGCCGACCTGCGCGCGGCGCTGCGGAATCCTGCATGAGCAGCACGACGATCGCGCTGGCCTCGCTGGGCCTGATGCTGGTGCTGATCTACTGCGGCATGCATGTCGCGGTGGTACTGGCGCTGCTGTCGTTCGTCGGCGTCTGGATCATGCGAGCCGACATGGAGGTCGCCGCCAACCTGCTGGCGCAGGCGGCGAGCGACGCCATCGCCAGCCACGTGTTCGGCGTCGTGCCGTTGTTCGTGCTGATGGGTTTCCTGGTCGCGGTGGCCGACATCGGCAAGGACGCCTTCGAGGTGGCGGACCGCCTGTTCCGCCGCCTGAAAGGCGGTCTGGGCATGGCCACCGTGGCGGCGAACGCGGTGTTCGCCGCCATCACCGGAATCTCGATCGCCTCGGCGGCGGTGTTCACCCGCGTCGCCGTGCCGCAGATGCTGACTTTTGGCTACACGCCGCGCTTCGCCGTCGGCGTGGTGGCCGGCTCGTCGGTGCTGGGCATGCTGATCCCGCCCAGCCTGCTGATGATCCTCTACGGCTTCCTTTCGAACCAGTCGGTCGGCGCGCTGTTCACCGCCGGCATCCTGCCCGGCCTGCTGCTGGCGCTTTGCTACTGCGTGATGATCTACCTGGCCGCGTGCCTGAGGCCGGACTGGGTGTATATCGCGCCCGGCGCAAGCGCAGAGGGCAGCCCGGCGAGGGGCGCGGACATGGGGCCGGCGGAGATGGCGCTGAAGCTGGTGCCGGCACTGGCCCTGATCGCGCTGTGCCTGGGCGGCATCTACGCCGGGATGTTCACCGCGACCGAGGCGGGCGCGGTGGGGGCGGCGGGCGCGCTGACCGTCGCCCTGCTGCGGCGGCGCCTGAGCTGGGCCAAGTTCCGCCAGGTGATGCTCGACACGGGACATGTCACGGTGTCGGTGTCGTTTCTCATCATCGCCGCCAACATCTACACGCGCATGCTGGCCATGTCCGGCACGCCGCAGGCCATCGTGGCCGGCATGGCGGAACTGGGGCTGGGGCCATGGGCCTTTCTCGCCACCTACGTCGCCATCATCCTGGTGCTGGGCACGATTCTCGATTCCTCATCGATCCTGCTCATCACCCTGCCGTTGATGCTGCCGATCGCCGAGAGCTTCGGCATGGACCTGATCTGGCTCGGCGTGGTGACGGTGATCGCGGTGGAAATCGGCCTACTCACGCCGCCCTTCGGGCTGTCGGCCTATGTCGTCAAGAGCACCCTGAACGATCCGCGGATCGGCCTGGGGGACATCTTCATGGGCGCCCTGCCGTTCGCCGCGACGATGTTCCTGTTGCTGATCCTGGTCATCGCCTTTCCCTCAATCAGTCTCGCGCTGCTCAAGTAAGAAGGAGAGAACCCATGCCACGCAAGCTCATCGACATCTCGATGCCCCTCGAGAACGACGTGATCTCCGATCCGCCGCCGTTCGGGCCGAAGATCACATACATGGACCATGAGACCACCTTCCCGCAGATGGCGCCCTTCTTCCCCGGCCTGAAGAAAGAGGATCTGCCCGACGGCGCCGCCTGGGCGGTGGAAAAGGTGGAGTTGATCACCCACAACGGCACCCACCTGGATGCGCCCTACCACTTCCATCCGACCATGAACAAGGGGCAGCGCGCCATCGGCATCGACGAAGTCGACCTCGACTGGTGCTTCCAACCCGCCGTGAAGCTGGATTTCCGCCATTTCTCCGATGGCTACGTCGCCACGGCACGGGACGTCGAGGCGGAATTGACGCGCATCGGGCATGAATTGCGGCCGCTGGAGATCGTCGTCGTCAACACCCGCGCAGGTTCCCGCTACGGACAGGACGACTACGTCAGCGCCGGCTGCGGCATGGGCTGCGAGGCGACCCTCTACCTGCTGGAGCGCGGCATCCGGGTAACCGGGACGGACGCCTGGAGCTGGGATGCGCCGTTCGTCTATACCGCACAGAAGTACGCGCAGACGAAGGATGCGAGCCTCATCTGGGAGGGACACAAGGCAGGTCGCGAGATCGGCTACTGCCACCTCGAGAAGCTGCACAACCTGGAAGCGCTGCCGGCGGACGGCTTCATGATCGCCTGTTTCCCGGTGAAGATCCGCGGCGCTTCGGCCGGCTGGACGCGGGCGGTGGCGATTTTCGACTAAGCGACTGATTACTGGAGACAACAACATGGCTAAACCGACGGACAAGATCATCGTCACCTGCGCCATCACCGGCGCGATTCATACCCCCAGCATGTCGCCGGGGTTGCCCTGGAAGCCCGAGGACATCGCCCAGCAGGCCATCGACGCGGCGCGCGCCGGCGCGGCGATCCTACATCTGCATGCACGCAACCCCGAGGACGGGCGGCCCAGCGGCGATCCTGCCGTGTTCAGGCAGTTTCTTCCAGTCATCAAGGAGAACTGCGATGCGGTGATCAACATCACCACCGGCGGCGGTGTGGGCATGCCGGTCGAGCAGCGCGTGGCCGCGGCGGCCGAATTCAAGCCGGAGATGTGTTCCCTCAACATGGGCTCGATGAATTTCGGCATCTTCCCCATGGCCGCGCGCGAACGGGCCTGGCAGTTCGCCTGGGAAAAGCCCTATCTTGACGGCAGCGAGGACGCCATCTTCCCGAATACCTTCCGCGACATCCGGCGCATCGTCGAGATCATGGGCGGGCATGGCACGCGCTTCGAATTCGAATGCTATGACGTCGGTCACCTCTACAACCTTGCATATATGCTCGACCGCAAGGTGGTGAAGCCACCGCTGTTCGTGCAGACCATCTTCGGCATCCTCGGCGGCATCGGCGTCGAGCAGGACAACCTCGTCTTTATGCGACGCACAGCGGACCGGCTCTTCGGAGGCGATTACGTCTGGTCGGTTCTGGGCGCGGGACGGCATCAGTTTCCGCTCACCACGCTCGCCGCCACCATGGGCGGCAATGTGCGGGTCGGACTTGAGGACAACCTGTTCATCGGCAAAGGCCAGTTGGCGAAGGACAACGCCGAACTGGTCACGAAGATGGTGCGCCTGCTGGACGAGATGTCGCT
>JADLGU010000300.1 GCA_020849155.1 Rhodocyclaceae bacterium
ATGGTGCTGCTCGACGACAACTTCGCCTCCATCGTGCATGCCGTGCGCGAGGGGCGGCGCATCTTCGACAACATCCGCAAGTTCATCAAGTACACGATGACCAGCAACTCGGGCGAGATCTGGGTGATCTTCCTCGCCCCCTTCCTCGGCCTGCCGATTCCGCTGCTGCCGATCCACATCCTCTGGATCAACCTCGTCACCGACGGCCTGCCGGGACTGGCGCTGGCGGCCGAGCGCGGCGAGCGCAACCTGATGAGCCGCCCGCCGCGGCGCCCCGACGAGAGCATCTTCGCCCACGGCATGTGGCAGCACATGGTCTGGGTCGGCCTGACCATGGGCGCGGTGTCCCTGGTGCTGCAGGCCTGGTCGATCGGCCACAGCGGCGCGCACTGGCAGACCATGGTGTTCACCGTGCTCTGCCTGTCGCAGCTCGGCCACGCGCTCGCCATCCGCTCCGAGCGCGACTCCACCTTCCGCCTCGGCTTCTGGTCGAACCCGATCCTCATGGCGACGGTGGTGTTCACCCTCGGCCTGCAGCTGGCGACGATCTACGTGCCGGCCCTCAACCCGATCTTCAAGACCGAGCCGCTCGACTGGGACGAGCTGCTGCTCTGCCTCGCCGCCTCGACCCTGGTATTCTTCGCCGTCGAGGCGGAGAAGTGGTGCGTGCGGCGCGGTATCATCTACGCATCGTGATCCAGTCCCTCGACCGCGCCCGCCTCGTCCTGCTCCTGCTGCTGGCCGCCATCCTCGGCGTCGGGCTGTGGGCCTACCGTAGCGTGGACGGCTCGCTGCACGAGATCCGCGCCGCCGGCCTGCAGGCGCTGCTCGCCACCCAGGTGGAGGCCCTGGAGCAGTGGATCGGCGAGGGGCGGCACGAGGCGGAACAGCTCGCCGCCGACGCCACCCTGCGACCGGCCATCGTTCGCCTGGCGCGCGGCGATGTCAAAGCGGGCAACGGCCAGCTCGCCATCGAGCACATCCTGCAGGAGGCCGGCCGCATCGGCATGCGCTCGGCCCACATCGTCGACACCCAGGGCCGCCTCCTCGCCTCGAGCGACGCCGAGCGCGTCGGCCGGGGCGTCACTCCGGACTTTTTCGCCCACCTGGCGCCGGCCCTGTCCGGGCGCTCGGCCTTCGTCCGCCCGTATCGCAGCGGCAGCGGCGCCGGACCTAGCCTGCTCGGCCGGGTCTGGGTGGCGGCGCCGGTGCGCGAGGGCAACCGCATCGTGGCCATCCTCTCCCTGGGCGCGCCGGCGCAGGACCGCTTCGCCGCGCTGTTCCGCACTGCCCGCCCCGGCAGCACGGGCGAGGCGCTGGCCTTCGATGCCGAGGGCTGGCTGCTCTCGGAGAGCCGCCATGCCGAAGCCCTCGCCCGGCGCGGCCTGGCGCCGCGCCTGGCGCTGCCCGACTCGGAAGCGCCGACCCGCCTGGCCGCCGCGGCGAATGCGGCGCGGGCGGCCGAGGCCGGCGCGCGCGAGGGCCTGCTGCTCGACCCTTATCCGAACTACCTCGGCCGCGACAGCATCGGCGCCTGGCGCTGGCTGGCCGAGCACGATTTCGGCGTGGCGGTGGAAATGTCGGCCGGCGAGGCCTATGCGCCGCTCACCTACCTGCAGATCGGCTTCTCGCTGATCCTGCTGCTGATGGCCGCCGTCTGGCTGACCGGCTTCCTGCCGCCGCAGGTGCTGGCCGAACTGCTCCGCCGCGGCGACCGGGCGCGCCAGTTCGGTCCTTACAGGCTGGTGCGCCAGATCGGCGAGGGGGCGCTCGCCAACGTCTACCTGGCCCGGCACAAGCTGCTCAAGCGCCCGGCGGCGGTGAAGGTGCTCAAGCAGCAGTCGACCTCCGACGAGTGGACCGCCCGCTTCCAGCGCGAGGTGCAGTCGGCCAGTCAGCTCGGCCACCCCAACACCATCACCATCTACGACTATGGCGTCGGGCCGGGCGGCGAGTTCTGGTACGCCATGGAATATCTGGAAGGTTTGGCCCTCTCCGACCTGGTCGAGCGCTACGGCCCGCTGCCGCCCTCGCGCGCCGCCTGGATCCTGCGCCAGGCCTGCGCCTCGCTGTGGGAGGCGCACGCCCACGGCCTGGTGCATCGCGACATCAAGCCGCAGAACATCATGCTCTGCGACGTGCACGGCGAGCGCGACGTGGTGAAGGTGCTCGATTTCGGCCTGGTCAAGCAGATGTCCGACGAGCAGACGCGCGACCTCACCGGCACCCTGCGCATCCTCGGCACGCCGCTCTACATGTCGCCCGAGCGCATCCGCCATCCCGGCGATGCCGATGCCCGCGCCGACATCTACGCCCTGGGCGCGGTCGGCTACTTCCTGCTCACCGGCCGGCGCCTGTTCGAGACCGAGACCGAGCACGATCTGCTCTACCAGGCGATGCATGTCGTGCCGCCGCTCGCCTCCGAGCACGCGCCCCATCCGCTGCCGGTGGAGTTCGACGCGCTGATCGCCCGCTGTCTGGAGAAGGATCCCGACCGCCGGCCGCAGAGCATGGCCGAAGTGGCCAGCGCCCTCGACGCGGTGCTGGTCTACCAGCCGTGGACGCGCCGGCAGATCAACGATTGGTGGGACAAGCACTGGGTGTCCGAAGACCACCCCGAGCGGCGCTTCCGCGTCACCAATCCCTGACCAGGACGATGTGCACCCGGTAGGGCCCGTGGGCGCCGAGCACCAGGGTCTGCTCGATGTCGCCGGTGCGCGAGGGGCCGGAGATGAAGTTCACCGCGCGCGGCAGCTCGCCGCACTCCTCGCGCAGCAAGCGCCAGGCCTCCTCCATGCCGGCGACGATGCGCGAAGCCGGCACCAGGGCGACGTGGGTCTCGGGCAGCAGGCTGTTGGCGGCCGGGGTGTCGGGGCCGGAGAGCACCACCAGGCTGCCGGTCTCGGCCACGGCGCAGAAGACGCCGGTGATGCCGACCAGGTCGTCGCCGGCGGCGGCGCGCGCCTCGACCCGCAGGCCGGCGCCGGCCCAGTCGAGGCCGGCAAGCTGCGGCCAGGCGACCGCGGCGCGCGGCAGGTTCTGGCCGCCGAGATAGCGGGCGACCGCCGCCGGCGCCCCCGCCAGGCCGACGATGATCTCGCCGGTGGTGCTCATGGCCTCGGCTCGCGCGACAAAGCGCGCGAGCAGATCCTGTCCGACATCCGGTCGCGGCCCCTGCGCGCGGCGTGTCAGCGCCGTCTCGATGGCGGTGCGCCCCGCCGCGGCGCTCTCCGCCGTGCGGCCGAGCCGCCGGCGGATGCGGCCCAGCATCTCTTCCCTGGAATCCTTCATGCCACGCGGTTCCTCGGCTCGCCGCGGGCGAACGCTTCCAGGTTGCCGGTCAGCTGGTCGAGCAGCGCCTGCATGGCGCCGGCCGAGGCCCAGGCGACATGCGGCGTCAGGATGAAGTTGGGCAGGTCGAGTTCGAGCAGCGGGTTGCCCTCGCGCGGCGGCTCCTTGGAGAGCACGTCGAAGCCGGCGCCGCCGATCCGGCCCTCCTTCAGCGCGCGCGCCAGCGCCGCCTCGTCGACGATGCCGCCGCGGGCGGTGTTGATCAGGATGGCGTCCGGCTTCATCAGCCGCAGCTCGGCCGCGCCGATCAGGCCGCGGGTGGTGTCGTTCAACGGGCAGTGCAGCGACACCACGTCCGACTGGCGCAGCAGCGCCTCGAACGCCGTCCTGCCGGGACCGACTTTTTCCGCGCCCTTGCGTTCTGCCCACAGCACCCGCATGCCGAAGGCTTCGGCCAGGCGCGCCACGCCCTCGCCGAGCGAACCGCGGCCGATCAGCCCGAGCGTCGCGCCGTGCAGGTCGCGGATGGGATGGTCGAAGAAGCAGAAGTTGCTCGAGCGCTGCCACTTTCCGTCCAGCACGTCGCGGCGGTAGGCGAGCAGGTTGCGCCGCAGCGCCATGGCCAGGGCGATGACATGCTCGGGCACGGTGTCCGCCGCGTAGCCGCGGATGTTGCTGACGACGATGCCGTGTTCCCGGCACCAGGCCAGGTCGACGTTGTCGGTGCCGGTGGCGGCGCAGGCGACCATCTTCAGGTTCGGCAGGGTCGACAACAGCTCGCCGCGCAGCACCACCTTGTTGGTGATGACGATGCTGGCGCCCTGCACCCGCTGCGCCACCTGCTCCGGCGCGGTGAGCGGGTACTCGTCGTAGTCGTGCGGGAACTCCGGCCGGCGGAACTCGCCGCGAATGGAGTCGCGCTCCAGGAAGACGATGCGGTGGATCATCTGCTGTTCCTTTCTGCGTAAAGCTCGCGGAAGGTGCGCCCCTGCGGCGCCGGGAAATCGCGCCCCGCCGTCCATGCCGGAGCGAGGAAGAGGCGGCGGATGCGGTCCTCGCCGCCGGCCAGCGACTTCAGGATGCGCACGCCCAGCCGGGCCGCATGCGCGTACAGCCGCGGCCGCTGCGCCAGCCAGCCCCACAGGGCCAGCGCCGCGCGTTCGCGCCACGGCCGCAGGCCGCGTTCCATCTCCTGCTCGCGCAGCTTGCGCATCAGCTCCGGCAGCGGGATCTTCACCGGGCAGACGGCGCCGCACTGGTTGCACAGGGTGGCCGCCTGCGGCAGGTCGACGGCGTTCTCCAGGCCGACGTAGAGCGGGGTCAGCACCGAGCCCATCGGACCGGGGTAGACCCAGCCGTAGGCGTGGCCGCCGATGGTCTGGTACACCGGGCAGTGGTTCATGCAGGCGGCGCAGCGGATGCAGCGCAGCATCGGCTGGAAGTCGCCGCCGAGGAGATCGATGCGGCCGTTGTCGACCAGGATGTAGTAGAGGTGCTCGGGGCCGTCGGTGTCGCCCGGCCGCCTGACGCCGGTGAGCAGCGAGAAATAGTTGGAGATGGCCTGCCCGGTGGCCGAGCGCGGCAGGATGCGCATCAGCGTGGCGAGGTCCTCCAGCGTCGGAATCACCTTCTCGACGCCGGTGATGACGACGTGCACGCGCGGCAGCGTCGTCACCATGCGGCCGTTG
>JADLGU010000301.1 GCA_020849155.1 Rhodocyclaceae bacterium
ATGGGCAACGGCGCGACTATCCGCCCCGGCGAGGCGCAGCGCATGAGCGCCGGCAAGGGCGTGCTGCACAGCGAGTTCAATCCCGCGCCGGACGCCCCGACGCACCTGCTGCAGATCTGGATCGAGCCGAACGTGCGCGGCGTGAAGCCGAGCTACGAGCAGACCTTCTTTCCGCCCGAGGAGCGGCGTGGGCGCCTGCGCCTGATCGCCTCCAGCGACGGCCGCGAGGGCAGCGTGACGATCCACCAGGACGCGGCCCTCTATGCTGCGCTGCTGGCGCCGGGCGAGGCGGTGTGCCATGCGCTCGCGCCGGGACGGCGCGCCTACCTGCACGTGGCGCGCGGCGCCGTGCAGCTCGAAAGTCAGTCCCTGCGGGACGGCGACGGCGCGAAGATCGCCGATGAAGATGTTTTGGAAATTGCCGCGACCGAGGACGCGGAGATCCTGTTGTTCGACTTACCCTGAAAGGAGATGGCAGTGAAAACAGTAGTGGTGGTGTATCACAGCGGCTACGGTCACACCGAGCGCCAGGCGCAGGCCGTGGCGGAAGGTGCGGCGGCGGTGGAGGGCGTCAAGGTGCAACTGCTTTCCGTGGCCGATGCCGACCGCAACTGGGACGTGCTGGCGGCGGCCGACGCCATCATCTTTGGCGCGCCGACCTACCTGGGCAGCGTCTCGGCCGATTTCAAGAAGTTCAGGGATGCCAGCTCCAAGGCCTGGTTCGCCTCGGCCTGGAAGGACAAGCTGGCCGCCGGCTTCACCAACTCCGGCAGCCAGAGCGGCGACAAGCTGAATTCGCTGATCCAGCTGATGGTCTTCGCCAACCAGCAGGGCATGCTGTGGGTCAGCCTGGGCCTCATGCCCGGCAACAACAACAGCAAGGGGTCGGTGGACGACCTCAATCGCCTCGGCAGCTTTTCCGGCGCCATGGCGCAGTCGAACGTCGACCAGGGCGCCGAGGGCATGCTGGAGAGCGACCTCGCCACCGCCGCCCATCTGGGCAAGCGCGTGGCGGAGACGGCGCTGCGTTATTCGCGGGGCTGATTAAAGAGTGACGCGGCTGCTCACTGGACGGGTTTGTCGGCCGCCAGCACGATGCGGTTGCGCCCCTGTCGCTTGGCTTCCAGCAGCGCCTCGTCGGCCGCCTGGGTCAACTCGTTGCCGGTGGCGCGCTGCGGGAAATCGGCCAGGCCGGCGCTGAAGGTGGCGCGCAGGATGCCGGCGGCGTGGGCGTGCGGCAGGGTGGCGAAGTCGGCGCGGATGCAGTCGAGCACCGCTTCGGCCTCGTCCAGGCCGGCGTTGCGCATAACCACGATGAACTCCTCGCCGCCATAGCGGCCGATGATGTCCGAGGCGCGCAGCCGGCCCTTCAGCAGCCAGGCCAGGCTGCGGATCACCTGGTCGCCGACCGGGTGGCCGTAGAGGTCGTTCACCGACTTGAAGTGGTCGATGTCGAGCATCGCCACGCAGAGCCGCTCCCGCGAACCTTGCAGCGACTTGAGCAGCTGGTCGAGCCGCCCCTTCGCCGCCGAGTGGTTGAGCAGCCCGGTCAGGCTATCGTGCTGGCTGTGGCGCTGCATTTCCCGATAGCGCTCGATCTTGGTCTTCACCACGGCCGCCAGCAGCACCGGGTTGCAAGGCTTGGTGAGGAACTGGTCGCCGCCCAGGCGCAGCGCCTCGACCTGCATGCCCATGTCGGTTTCGCTGGAGAGATACACCACCGGCAGCGACTGGTAGGCCGGCAGCTGGCGCAGTACCCGCGTGGCCTCCACCCCGGTGCAGTGCGGCATGTACATGTCCATCAGCACCAGGTCCGGGCGGTAGCGCTCGACCGCCTGCAGCAGCAGCTGCGGGTTGCCGATCGGGTGGCTGTCGATGCCATGCTGCGAGAGCGAGCGCTGGATCATGGCCACGGCGGTGGGCGAATCCTCCACCACCAGCACGCGGTGGGGCTCCTGCTCCTGCGACTGCAGCAGGTCGAGCACCCGGCCGAGCACGGTCACGGTTTCCTGTTCGGCCTGGATGGCGGCGTCGGCCCCGGCGCGCAGCAGGGCCACGGTCACTTCCAGGGACGTGGGCACCGACAGGCAGAACAGCTGGCTGGTGGGATGTTCGCCGCGGATGCGCTGGACCAGCTGCAGTTCGGCGGCGGCATAGCCGGTGGTGCCCGGAATGAACAGGGCCACCAGCGGCGAAGCCTCGTCGGGCACGGCCTCGTGCCAGTCGAAGCGGCAGACGCGAAAGCCGAAGAACCCCAGCTGCTCGACCAAGCCGGCGCCCCAGGGATGGTGCTCGGCGGCGATCAGCCAGATGGCGCGCGGCTTGGCCCACTGGGTGCCGAGGCCGAGCGAAGCCGGGTCGCGGCGCTGTTCCTGGTCGGTGCTGGGCGCCAGCACCGCCTCGATGGTGCCGACCAGAGTATCGACCTGGCGCTCCAGGGCCACGGCGTCCTGCGGGTTGATAGGGTGGGTCGATTCGTCGCCGAAGAGGCCCAGGGCCGCGTTCTCCATGCCCTCGCACTGGCGCAGCAGGCCGGGCAGGCGCAGCCGGTTGAGCTGCTCGGTGAGGTTGTCCAGCGCCAGGGTGAATTCGACGAAGTGCTCGAAACTGCCCAGCGAACGGTATTCCTGCCAGCGCGTCTTGAGCGATCGCAGGCAGGCAGCGAGCGAGCGCTGCTCCGGAGAGAGCGGGGTGGCGGTTTCGTTTTTCATGGAAAGTGCCGAATTATGGAGAATGCGCCCAGATTGGGCAATGGCCGGCTGGCGACGCCCGGCCAACCTGTAAAATGGCCGGATGGCATCGCCCGCGTTCGTCCACCTGCGCCTGCACAGCGAGTACTCCATAGCCGACGGCATGGTCCGCATCGACGAGGCGGTGGCGCGGGCCGCCGCCGACGGCATGCCTGCCCTGGCCCTCACCGACCTGGCCAACCTGTTCGGAATGGTCAAGTTCTACAGCGGGGCGCGCGGCCGCGGCCTCAAGCCGGTGATCGGCTGCGAGGTGTGGATAGCCGGTGCCGAGAGCGAGCGCGACCGCCCCGCCCGCCTGCTGCTGCTGGTGAAGAACCATGCCGGCTACCTGCGCCTGTGCGACCTGTTGACCGGGGCCTATCTCGGCCCCCGCAGCCGCGGCCGGGCCGAAGTCACGCGCGCGGCGCTGGCCGCCGGCGACAACGCCGGCCTGATCGCCCTTTCCGGCGCGGCGCTGGGCGATGTCGGCCAGGCCTTGCTGATGGGCAACGGCGCCCTGGCCGAGAAGCTGGCCGGCGAATGGGCCAGGCTGTTTCGCGACAGCTACTACCTCGAGTTGCAGCGCTACGGTCAGCCGCAGGCCGAGGCCCTGGTTGCGGCCAGCGTGGCGCTGGCGGGCAAGCTGGGCCTGCCGGCGGTGGCCACGCACCCGGTGCAATTCCTCCAGCGCGAGGATTTCAAGGCCCACGAGGCGCGGGTCTGCATCGCCGAGGGTTACGTGCTGTCCGACGCGCGCCGTCCGCGCGTATTCACCGAGGAGCAGTACTTCAAGAGCCAGGCCGAGATGCAGGCGCTGTTCGCCGACCTGCCGGAGGCGCTGGAAAATTCGGTCGAGATCGCCCGCCGCTGCAACCTCGGCATCGAGCTGGGCAAGAACCGGCTGCCGCAGTTTCCCGTGCCCGAGGGCGTGACACTGGACGATTTCCTGGCGCAGCAGGCGGAAGCCGGACTGGCGCGGCGCCTGGCGCAGCTTTTTCCAGAAGCCGTCGAGCGCGAACAGAAGCGGTCGGAGTATGCCGCGCGGCTCGCCTTCGAGTGCAAGACCATCCAGCAGATGGGCTTCCCCGGCTACTTCCTGATCGTCGCCGACTTCATCAACTGGGCCAAGCAGAACGGCGTGCCGGTGGGGCC
>JADLGU010000302.1 GCA_020849155.1 Rhodocyclaceae bacterium
AGATCGCCCGCCGCCTCATCACGCGCATCGGCGACCGCTGCGCCGAGGCCTGCCGCAAGATCGGCTACCGCGGCGCCGGCACCTTCGAGTTCCTCTTCGAGGACAACGAGTTCTACTTCATCGAGATGAACACCCGCCTGCAGGTCGAGCACCCGGTGACGGAGTTCATCACCGGCATCGATCTGGTGCAACAGCAGATCCGCGTCGCCGCCGGGGAGAAGCTGGCGCTGCGCCAGCGCGAGATCGAGCTGAAGGGCCATGCCATCGAGTGCCGCATCAACGCCGAGGACCCCTTCAAGTTCACCCCCTCGCCGGGGCGCATCGCCTCCTACCACCCGCCCGGCGGCCCCGGCATCCGGGTCGACTCGCACGTCTATTCCGGCTACAACGTGCCGCCGCACTACGACTCGATGATCGGCAAGCTGATCGCCTACGGCGACACCCGCGACCAGGCCATCCGCCGCATGCGCATCGCCCTCTCGGAAATGGTGGTCGAGGGCATCAAGACCAACATCCCGCTGCACCAGGAGCTGATGCACGACCATCGCTTCATCAAGGGCGGCACCAGCATCCATTACCTGGAACAAAAGCTGGCCGCCAAGGGCGAAACCGCGAAGGGTAAGTAAGCCCTCATGTGGCTCTCCGTCGCGTTCGCCGCCGAGGCCGCCCATGTCGAGGCCCTGTCCGAGGCCCTGCTGGCGCTGGGCGCGCTCTCGGTCGGGGTGGAGGACGCCGACGCCGGCACCGACCGCGAAACGCCGCAATTCGGCGAGCCGGGCAGTTCGCCGGCGCCCCTTTGGGCCAGGAGCCGCGTCGTCGCGCTCTTCGAGAAAAATGCCGACATCCCGCTGATTGCCGCCGCCGCGGCCGGCCAGGCCGGCCTGGCCGGCACGCCCCGCTACGAGGTGAGTGAAGTCGCCGAGCAGGACTGGGTGCGCCTGACCCAGTCCCAGTTCGAGCCGATCCGCATCAATCAACGGCTGTGGATCGTCCCCTCCTGGCATCGGGCGCCGGATCCCGCCGCGATCAGCCTGGAACTGGATCCCGGGCTGGCCTTCGGCACCGGCAGCCACCCGACCACCCGGCTGTGCCTGGAGTGGCTGTGCGACAACGTCCTCCCCGGCGTCAGCGTGCTCGATTACGGCTGCGGTTCGGGTATATTAGCCATCGCGTCAGCCAGGCTGGGAGCCGCCACCGTCACCGGCGTGGATATCGACCGGAATGCCCTGCTGGCCGCGGCCGGCAACGCCGAGCGCAACCGCGCAGAAGTGCGGCTCGTCCATTCCGGCCAGCCGCTGGACATGCAATTCGACATCGTGGTCGCCAACATCCTCACCAATCCGCTCTGCGTCCTGGCCCCGCTGCTCGCCGCGCGCATCCGGCCTGGCGGCCGCATCGCCCTCTCCGGCATCCTGACCGCCCAGGCGGATCAGGTGCGCGCCGCCTATGCGCCACTTGTCGATCTGGCCGTGCGGGCCGAGCTGGAAGGGTGGGTTCTGCTGGAAGGCCGGCGACCTTGCTGACCACCCATTGTCCGACCTGCAGCACCGCCTTCCGGGTGACGCCGGACCAGCTCAAGGCCCGCGCCGGCAAGGTCCGTTGCGGCCACTGCGACTCGGTGTTCAACGCCCTGGAATCGCTCGAGGACCTGTCCCGCGCCCAGCCGGAAGCGGATAGCGCCGCGCCGGAACCCCCTCCGGCCGAACCGCCGCAAACCCCTATCGAACCAGAGACCGAGCCTCCAGCCGTTTCCGAGCCGGAAATCGGGGTAGAGATCGCGCCCGAGGCCGCAGCGGTCCGGCGCGGACCCAAGCTGGCCTGGAGCTTTGCCGGCCTTGCCGGGATCGCCCTGCTGGTTTTGCAGGCTGCCTATCTGTTCCGGGCCGAATTGTCGGTTTCCCAGCCGGACCTGGTCCCGCTGCTGGAGGAGATGTGCACCGTGCTCGAATGCGACATCCCCCTGCCGCGCAAGGCCGATCTGGTCGGCATCGAGACTTCGGACTTGCATCCCGACCCGCAACAGAAAACAATGCTGGTGCTGGTGGCGACGCTGAAGAATCGCGCGCCCTTCGTTCAGGCCTACCCCCACCTGGAACTGACCCTGACCGACACGCGCGATCAGCCCGTGCTGCGCAAGGTCCTGGCTCCGGAAGACTACCTGGCACAGGGCGTGGACGCCCGCGGCGGCTTTGCCGCCAACGGCGACCTGGCGGTCAATCTGTGGCTGGATCCGGGCGAGACCGGCGCCAGCGGCTACCGGCTGTACCTGTTCTACCCCTGACCACCTCAACAAGGAGACGACAACATGACGACCGTAACCCTCGGCGGCAACCCCATCCACCTGAGCGGCGAGATGCCCAAGCCCGGCAACGCGGCGCCGGCCTTCTCGCTGGTCGCCGCCGACCTACGCGACCTGGGCCTGAAGGATTTCGCCGGCAAGCGCAAGGTGCTCAACATCGTGCCGAGCCTGGACACCCCGGTGTGCGCCACTTCGACCCGCAAGTTCAACGAGCAGGCCGGAAGCCTGCCCAATACCGTGGTGCTGGTGATCTCGGCCGACCTGCCCTTCGCCATGAAGCGCTTCTGCGAGACCGAGGGGCTGAAGAACGTGGTGTCGCTATCCACCATGCGCGGCCGGGAATTCATGAAATCCTACGGCGTCGGCATCGAGGACGGGCCGCTGGCCGGCGTCACCGCCCGGGCGGTGCTCGTCATCGACGAGAACGACAAGGTGACCTACACCGAGCTGGTTCCCGAGATCAAGCAGGAGCCCAACTACGACGCCGCGCTCGCCGCCCTGAAAAAATAACCCGGAGGATCCCCGCGCAATGAGGACGCTGATCTGCGGCTCGATGGCCTACGACACCATCATGGTGTTCCACGACCGCTTCAAAAACCACATCCTGCCCGACCAGCTGCACATCCTCAACGTCGCCTTCCACGTGCCGGACATGCGGCGCGAATACGGCGGCTGCGCGGGGAACATCGCCTACAGCCTGCGGCTGCTCGGCGGCGAGCCGCTCATCATGGCCACCGTCGGCGAGGACAGCGGGCCCTACCTGCAGCGCCTGGAGCGGCTGGGGCTGGACCGCAGCCATATCCAGGAGGTGCCCTCGACCTTCACCGCCCAGGCCTTCATCACCACCGACCTCGACGACAACCAGATCACCGCCTTCCATCCGGGGGCGATGAACTACTCGCATCTGAATCACGTCGCCGATGCACGGGAGCTGACGGTCGGCATCGTCGCGCCCGACGGCCGCGAAGGCATGCTGCAGCACGCCCAGGAGTTCCACGACGCCGGGGTGCCCTTCATCTTCGACCCGGGCCAGGGCCTGCCGCTGTTCAACGGCGAGGAACTGCTCGATTTCCTGCAGCTGGCCGACTATTGCTGCGTCAACGACTACGAGGCCAAACTGCTTTCGGACAAGACCGGGCGCCCCATCGAGGAGCTGGCCGGCATGGTGCGCGCGCTGATCGTCACGCTGGGAGCCGACGGCGCGCAGATCCATGCCGACGGTCAACGCCTCGACATCCCCAGCGTTAAGCCGGATGAACTTATCGACCCGACCGGCTGCGGCGACGCCTTCCGCGCCGGCCTGCTGTATGGCATCGCCAGCGGCATGGGCTGGGACAAGGCGGGACGCCTGGCCTCGCTGATGGGGTCGATCAAGATCGCCCACCGCGGCGGCCAGAACCACAAGGCGGCGCGGGAACAAGTCGCCGAGCGCTACCGGGCCGCCTTCGGCCACTCACTTTGGTAGGAAATCGAATGAATCGCTTGCCGCTCGTCCTTGCCCTCGCCGCCGCAACCGTTCTCGCCGGCTGCGCCTCCAGCCAGTCCGGCAGCGCCTACGAGCGGCGCCAGGCACGGCAGGAAATGTCGGTGCGGCTGGGGGTGGTGGAAAGCGTGCGCCGCGTCACCATCGAAGGCACCAAGTCGCCGGTGGGCGCAGTCGCCGGCGCCGGCCTGGGCGGCCTGGCCGGAAGCAACATCGGCCGCGGCCGCGGCTCGACCGCCGGCGCCATCGTCGGCGCCGTGATCGGCGGCGTGGCCGGCTCGGCGGTCGAGGAGCAGGTCACCAAGAAGGAAGGCCTGGAGATCACCGTCAAGCTCGACAGCGGCGAACTGATCGCCGTCACCCAGGAAGCCGACGAAACCTTCCACCCCGGCGAACGCGTGCGCGTGCTCAGGGGCAGCGGCGCCTCGCGGGTCACCCACTAGCGGCGACATCCTCCCCCGAGCAATCGACCTGGTACACCTTGCGCTCGGGCAGCCGCAGCGCGGTCAGGTGACGCCCCCAAAGGCAGCCCGAATCCAGCGCCAGCAGGTTCGGCTCGATCTTCAGGCCCAGCGCCGACCAGTGGCCGGTGACCAGCACATGGTCGGCGCTGCGGCGTCCGGGCACGGCGAACCAGGGCAGGTAGCCCGCCGGCGCATCGGCCACCTCGCCCTTGGTCTTGAATTCCATCACGCCGTCGGCGGAACAGAAACGCATCCGCGTCATGGCGTTGACGATCACCCGCAGGCGCGGCCAGCCGAAAAGTCGGTCTCGCCAGTACGGCGGTTCGCTGCCCCACATGTTGGCCAGGAACTCGCGGTAATTCTCTGCCCGTAGCGCGGCCTCCACCTCGCCGGCCAGCTTGCGCGCCTTGGCCACCGTCCATTGCGGCAGCAGGCCGGCATGCACCAGCACGTGGCCGGCCTCGACATGCATCATCGGGCGGTGGCGCAGCCAGGCCAGCAGTTCCTCGCGATCCGGCGCGGCCAGGATCGCATCGAGCGTGTCGTCGGCGCGCTTCTTGGAACATCCTTCGGCCAGCATGACGAGATGCAGATCGTGGTTGCCCAGCACGGTGATCGCCGCCTCGCCCAGCCCCTTGACGAAGCGCAGCGTCTCCAGCGAATGCGCCCCCCGATTGACCAGATCACCGACCAGCCAGAGCCGGTCGCGCGCCGGGTCGAAGCGGATCAGGTCGAGCAGGCGGCGGAAGGAATCGAAGCAGCCTTGGATGTCGCCGATGGCGTAGGTGGCCACGAATTCAGGAATTGCAGGAAGGTTGGTATTCCGGCACCAGTCGCGCCAGTTGCCGCTTGACGGCCTGCTCGTCCTTTGGCGCGCCTTCCAGCCAGGCCCGCAATGCCGCCAGTTCGGCCAAGGGAAGCGCAACCTGCGCCCGGGCGATGCGCAATTTAGGGTGCGGCGTCGGCAATGTCTGCTCGCCGTCGGCGAGCAGTTCCTCATAGAGCTTCTCGCCCGGACGCAGGCCGGTGAAGACGATCTTGATCTCTTCCTCGGTGTAGCCGGTGAGGCGGATCATGTCGCGGGCCAGATCGACGATCTTCACCGGCTCGCCCATGTCGAGCACGAAGATCTCGCCGCCCTGGCCCATCAGGCCGGCCTGCAGCACCAGCTGCGCCGCCTCGGGGATCAGCATGAAGTAGCGGATGATGTCGGGGTGGGTCACCGTCACCGGCCCGCCGCGGGCGATCTGCTCGCGGAAGCGCGGGATCACACTGCCGCTGCTGCCCAGCACGTTGCCGAAGCGGACGGTGACGAAGTGGGTGTCCCGGCTCTCCGCCTGCAAGGTCTGGCAGACCATTTCGGCCAGGCGCTTGCTGGCGCCCATCACGTTGGTCGGGTTCACCGCCTTGTCGGTGGACACCATGACGAACTTGCCGACGCCCGCCGCCATCGCCGCGCGCGCCACGCGCCAGGTGCCGAGCACGTTGTTGCGCACCGCAGCCCAGGCGTTCTCGTTCTCCATCAGCGGCACGTGCTTGTAGGCGGCGGCGTGGAAGACCACTTCCGGCCGATGCATGGCGAAGGCGGCGCTCAGGCTGGCTTCGTCCTTGACGTCGCCGACGACGCAGGCAACGCCGATCTCCCTGAAGTCGCTCGCAAACTCCTGCTCGATGCGGTAAAGGGCGTACTCGGACTGCTCGAAAAATACCAGCCGGGACGGTGCGTAACGTGCGATCTGGCGGCACAGCTCGGAACCTATCGATCCGCCGGCGCCGGTCACCATCACACGCCTGCCCGTCAGTAGATGGTGCAACCCCTCGTCGTCGAGCTGGATTGGGTCGCGGCCGAGCAGGTCTTCCAGCTCGACCTTGCGCACCTGCGAGACGGACAGCTTGCCTGAAAGGACGTCCGCCATCGCTGGAACGGTCAATACGGCGAGGCTGGCGGCGCCTGCCAGTTCGGCCGCTCTGCGCCTCTGTGAAGCCGAGGATGATGGCATGGCGATGATGGCATGCGTCACACCCAGACGCTCGGCTTGGATCGCGACCGAATCGAAACTCCCAAGTACCGGGATCCCGTCAATATCGCGGCCGCGCTTGCTGCCGTCATCGTCCAGCAACCCCACCACTCGCCAGTCCCTGCTGTGCTTCAGTTCGCGCAGCAGCGCCATGGCAGCATCGCCGGCGCCCATCACCAGAACCGGCTCTCCTTCAAACCGTACCCCACCATACAGCTGCCGTTCGCGCCAGGCGCGATAAAGAAAGCGCGTGCCGCCCATCGCCATGATCAGCAGCAACGGCTGCAGGATCAGCACCGAGCGCGGCAGGTCGCGCAGCTGGAACATGAACACGCAGGCGCCAACCAGCACCGCTGCCAGGCCGACCGTCAGCACGATGCGCTGCAGGTCCTTCACACTGACGTAGCGCCACATGCCGCGATACACGCCGAAGGCGACGAACACCGCACCGTGCACTGGCAGGACCCAGAGCAGGCCGTCGAACATCCCGCGCAGGTAGGTCTGCGGAATGTCCAGGTTGAAGCGAAGCCAGTACGCCAGCAGCCACGCCACGGCTGCCGCAGAAAGATCGAGGCAGACGATGGCGAGATGGCGAAGATACAGTTTCATCGCGCCGCCTTGCGCATCACCTTGGCGACGGCCGCAACCGTTTCAGCCATTTCCGCCTCGCCCAACGTCGGATGCACCAGGAACATCAGACTGGTTTCACCCAGCCGCCGGGCAACCGGCAGGCGGGAGGCCGGCCCCCAGCCGCGGTCCGTGAAAGCACGCTCGCGGTAGATTTCCGAACAGCTGCCGGCAAAGCAGGGCACACCTTCGGCATTGATCGCCTCGTTGACCCGCGTCGCGTCCCAGTCCGGCGCCAGGGCGTCCGGCTCGACGAAGGCGTAGTACTTGTAATAGGCATGGCCAACGTCGGCCGGCGGCCGCGTCAAGCGCAGGCCGGGAATGCCGGCAAAGCCGGCGTCGAGCTGCGCCGCGTTGCGCCGCCGCTCCGCCAGCCACTGCGGCAGCTTGTCGAGCTGCCGCCGGCCGATCGCCGCCTGCATCTCGGTCATGCGGTAGTTGCTGCCGAAGGATTCGTGCAGCCAGCGGAAACCCGGCGGATGCGCGCGGTTGAAGACGGCGTCGTAGCTCTTGCCGTGATCCTTGTAGGCCCAGGCCTTTTCCCACAGGCCGGCATCGTTCGTCACCAGCATGCCGCCCTCGCCGCCAGTGGTCATGATCTTGTCCTGGCAGAACGAGAAGGCCGCGCAGTCGCCCAGTCCGCCCGCCGGCCGCCCCTTGTAGGTGGCGCCGTGCGCCTGGGCGCAGTCCTCGATGACCTTGATGCCGCGGCTGCGCGCCAGCGCCATGATCGGTTCCATGTCGCAGGGCCAGCCGGCCAGGTGCACCGCGATGATGGCGCGCGTGCGCAAAGTCAGCACCCGCGACACGGCGTCGGCCGTCAGGTTCTGGCTGACCGGATCGACATCGGCGACCACCGGCAAGGCGCCGCGCGCCACGGCGCAGCTGGCCGAGGCGATGAAGGTGCGCGCCGGCACGATCACCTCGTCGCCCGGCCCGACGCCCAGCGCATGCAGGGCGAGTTCCAGCGCCAGCGTGCCGTTGGCGAGCGAGACGGCGTGGCGCATGCCCGTATGGGCGGCGTACGCCTCCTCGAAGCGGCGGCACTCCTCGCCGGTCCAGTAGTTCACCCGCCCGGAAGCGAGCACGGCTCCGGCCGCGTCGACTTCGTCCTGCCCGAAGACCGGCCAGGGCGGAAACGGCGCCGCGCGCACGGGCTGCCCTCCCTCGATCGCCAGTCGGTCCTGTCCGAATTGCATCACCCGCTCTTCTCCATGTCACGCGCCGCCACCGTGCCCGCCTTGAGGAGCAGCCAGGCGCCCACCCTCACGCCGGGCAACACCACGGCGCCCGCGCCGATCAGCGCGCCGGCGCCGATGCGGGCGCCGCCGCACAGCACCGCGCCGGGCGCAACATGCACGGCTTCCTCGATTTCGCAATCGTGCTCCACGACGGCGCCGCTGTTGATGATGGCGTTGGCGCCGATGCGTGCCTCGGCATTCACGATGGCGCCGGGCATGACGAGCGCGCCCGCGCCGATCGTCGCCGAGGGCGCCACCACCGCGGCCGGGTGCGCCACGCTCAGCAGCAACATCCCCTGCGACGCAATCCAGCGGGCCACCTCCAGGCGCGCCCGGTTGTCGCCGATGGCGACGATGACGCCGTCGATCTCGCCGCGGCGGGCGAGCAGCGCTTCGCGTCCGCCGGCGACTGGCCTGCCGAGGATCGTCGCGCCCGTCTGCGGCTTGTCGTCCAACACGCAGGCCAGGTCCAGGGCGGGATTGCACTGGATGGCGTCGACCACCACCTTGCCGTGCCCGCCGGCGCCGAATACCGCGATCCGCTGCTTTCGATGCTCCATGCGTCCCCCTTGTCGCAGTGGCGTCCCTATTTGCCCGCCGTGCCGCGGAATTTCTCGGTCGTGGCGAAGCCTTCCTTCGATACGCCCGAGCCGGAGAAGACGCGACCCGCCGTCATGGCCAGGATCTTCAGATCCAGCCCGAAGGAGCGGTGGTCCACGTACCACACGTCGAGCGCGAACTTGTCCTCCCACGACAGCGCGTTGCGGCCGTTCACCTGGGTCCAGCCGGTGATGCCGGGGCGGACCTCGTGACGGCGCATCTGCTCCGCGGTGTACAGCGGCAGGTACTCCATCAGCAGCGGGCGCGGCCCGACCAGGCTCATGTCGCCCTTCAGCACGTTCAACAGCTGGGGCAGTTCGTCCAGGCTAAACCGCCGCAGCATGGCGCCCAGCGGCGTCAGGCGCGCCTCGTCGGGCAGCGGGCGGTCGTCCGGCCCCGCCCTGTCCGCCATGGTGCGGAACTTCATCACCTCGAAGGGCCGCCCGTGCCAGCCGGGCCGCCGCTGGCGGAAGAGCACCGGCCGGCCCATGCGCCACGCGACGAGCAGGGCGACGGCCAGCATGACGGGCGACAGCGCCAGGATCAGCGTGAGGGCGGCAAGCAAATCGAAGGCGCGCTTCAGCATCGGCGAATTTTACTTCAGCGCCTGCCCGGCCGCCCGAAAGGCGCTGAGCGCCCCCTCGGGGGGCAGCGAACGAAGTGAGCGTGGGGGTCGTCCATCTCAGCCCAGCAATTCCCCGTAGAAGTCCACCCAGGCGGCGGTGACGGTCTCGCTCGAGAACCGGCGCAGCGCGCGCTCGCGTGCGGCACGGCCGAGCGCCGCCCGGCGCGCTGGATCGTCCGCCACGGCACGCATCGCACGGACGATTTCCGCCACGTCGCCGGGACGGTGCAGCAGGCCGGTGACGCCCTCCGCCACCGCGTCGGTGACGCCATAGATGCGCGAGGCCACCGCCGGAATGCCCGCCGCCGCCGCCTCGACGACGACCATGCCGAAACCTTCCCGGTAGCTCGGCAGGCAGAAGACATCGGCCGCCGCCATGAAGTCCTCGGGACGGTCGGTATACCCGACGAAGCGGCAGCGCACCTGCGCCGCGCCGAGACGCGCCCCCATGGCGGCGCGCATGCCCCCCTCGTCGGGGCCGACGACGAGCAGCCATGCGTCGAGGTTGCCTAGCGCGGCGAAGGCCTCCGCCAGATCGAGCACGCCCTTGTCCCGGTTCAGCCGCCCGAGAAACAGGAAGACGACGGCCTCCTCCGGGATGCCCTGCGTGCGCCGGATGGCGGCGCGCCGCCCGGCATCCGGGCGGAAGCGCCCGCCGTCCACGCCGCAGATCGAGCCGTCGCCGAGGACGCGGATCTTCTCCCCGGGCGCCACCCCCTCCGCGATCATGAATTCCCGCTGGGACGGACTGTCTGCCAGCACGTGGGTGGCCAGTCGCGCCATGAGCCGGTCGGCCGCCTTGAGCAGGCTGCGGCGCCAGCCGCTGCGCGTGGCCCACACCTGGCCGGTAAAGATGTGCACCCGCACGGGCACCCTTGCCAGCGCGGCGGCCAGCAGCGCCAGCATGCCCGCCTTCGGCGTCACCGAGCCGACCGCGGCATAGCGCTCGCGCCGGAAGTGCCGATGCAGCTTCGCCAGGGCGGCGAGATCGGCGAGCGGCGCCACCTCGCGCCGGATCGGCATGCGGAATGTCCGCGCGTGGGCAGGTATGTCGCCGAGTTCGGCGGCGTCGGCGAAATCCGCCGCGATGTCGACAGCATAGCGCCGAGCCAGGGCCGCGACATGCCCGCTCAGGAACGCTCGCGCCGTCAGTGGACTGGAGACCACGAAGCAGACATGAAGGCGGGGCGGCGGATCGATTCTGCTCATGCGGACAGTGCGGGCCTTGCACTACGCAGCAAGTCCCATTTGGCGACGAACAGTGCGATGAAGGCGACGCCGCCGATGATGACGCCCACCATGCTGTGGGCAAGGATGCAAACAGCCAATGCCAGGAACAGCAGCCAACTGATGGTCAGAAACGCCGAGGACAGCCACTCGAGGTTGCCCTGCCACAGTGCCCACGACAGCATGACAACCGCGGAAATCGCCGCGCCGACGGACATCCCCAGTGCAATGCCGGAAACGCCGTATTTCCCCATCAGAAAAATGGACGCCGCCACGCTGGAAAACTGGCCGATCACCGCCGCGGCGAGGATCCAGCCGGCCCTCTGGCTGGCTATGGCGAACTTCACGAATACCGCCGTCGTGGCAAAGAAGGGCAGTTGCAGAATGCCGAAGCGCAGCACTCGCGCCACAGCACTCACGTCCGCCTCGGACATCCGGCCGCCAAGAAACAGCAAGGAGGTAATCTCGGCTGCAAATTCAGCGAAGAACAATGCGAGAGGAACGGTCACGAGGATGGTGGCTTTCAGCAGGAATGCCAACTCCCTCCTGGCTTCCCGCTTTCGATTGCCGGCGATCAATTGCGCGAAGTACGGCAACACGACCGCCACAAGCAGGGCCATGCCGATTCCGCTCATGAACTGAACCACCTTGCTCCCCAAAGCCAGCGACGCGACGTTTCCCGTTTCCAGACGGGTTGCCAGCATAACGCCCACCGGCAGGGCCGTACTGGAAAGAAACGACGCAACGACCAGCACGGGATACTGCTTCGAGAGAAAAGTCGGCTGACGGGCGCCCGACAGGTTTGGCCACAGCGAAAAACCGAGACGTCTCGTTGCCGCCGCCAGCAGTGCCAGATTGAGTATCTGCCCGATGGCCATACCCGCCACGACCGTCGTGACGCCGAATCGGTCACCCAGCATCACCAGTCCGCCTATGGCCGCTGCGGGTACCGTCAATTGCGCAGCGGCGGCATAGACCCCCTTTCCAAGCGCATTGAGCACCGCATTGCCGAACACCGTTACGCCGCTCAGACCCACCAGCGGCAGCAGCCACAGGCTCAACGACCATGCCTGTCGTGCGGCGTCGCCGGAAATCCGGCTGGCCAGCGCGATCAATGCGACAACCCCGAGAACACAGGTGGCGGCGCCGAATATCAGCAGAAGCCGCGCGCTCATGGACCTCACCCAGCGAATCGCAGAATCCTCACCCTCCGACCGAAGACGGATGAACACCGGCACCACCGCTGCATTGATCGGAACGGCGAAAAGATTGATCAGGAACATGGGCAATACAACCGCCAACTGGAATGCATCGAGTTCTTGTCCGAGACCGAAATCCTTGGCCATCAAGAGATCGCGGACAAACAGGCCAAGATATCCGACGGCAGTAAAGGTGACGACACCGAGTCCAGCTGCGGCAAGCCGCCTGCGTCCGATATAGACATCCTCGGCGACGGGATGCGGCGGCAGGTCGCCGTCACCGCGCGTGCGGCGGAACGCCGCGAGTCTCGGCAGCCATGCCGTCCAGCCCACGGCGCCCAAGGTCAGCAGTACGAAAAGGAACGGATAGCGAACCCTGTGCAACGTACCGAGGTTGGGCGTGACATAGCTCTCGATCGCGAGAAGTCCCAGCGAAATGGTCGTGACCAGGAGCATCCTGATGCTGAGGAACCGCATGAATGCGAAAAGCAGACCCGGAATCATGCAATACCAGACCGCCGTTTCGAGCACGCCCACCAGACGCGCCGGCGTCATATTTCTCCCCCAGTCTGTCGGAAAGGGCGCGAGCACCCCGATCTGCAAGGCGCGCGGCAGATAGCCCAGTGCCTCGCCCGTCGAGCGTGGCATGATGTCCTGGTCGATCATGGAACTTGCGCCGCTTGCCACTCCAAAGGCCAAGTAATTCACGCGAACGTTGCTGGCCCGTTCGAACAGGCTATCCACCGCGGCCGGCAGGTACTCAGAGCGCCGCCAGGTCCAATCCTTCATTTCAGGTGACAGCGATGCGCTCGGGTCAAGGTATGGTTGATATTGGACCAGGTCCAGCGAAGAGCCCGGGGCTTTCTGGGTAAGCGCCGTGCCCGCCAGCACCAGCGCGCCCGTGAATACGGCGGCGCTGGCAGCCACAGCGGTCTTGTCGCGTTTCACGGCGGCGCATAGAACGGCAAACCCGGCCGCGCCCGCCAGGAGGATCATGCCGTGGGGACGCACGAAGGCCGTCAGGGCGATCCCGGCCAGCGCCGTTGCCGAGGCGGCGACGAGTTTCCCTTCGAGCGCATGGAGCAATGACAAGAGAAAAAGCAAGAATCCCAGAATTGCATACCCGTCCTTGTGGACCTGGCCGTACCAATTCAGTGCGGAAGGGAAGATGACGAAGAGCACCGCTGCAGCGATGCCTGCATGAAGTCCCGTCATTCCGGGAACGATGCGGCGGGCAATCAGTATCAGAAGGATGGCGGATGTCGCGTGCAGCAGGGCGTTGACCGGAACGATGAGGGACGGCTCCGGTCCGAACCAATAATACAATGCGGCGAGCGCCGCGGCGTTCCCTGTCGCGCTATGCGTCGGCCAGGGCGACCATGACGCCCAGCCCTGTTCCGCAATCGCCTTCGCCAAATCCACTGCCACCAAATGAAAATACGCGGAGTCCCCGGAAAGCAGTCCCGATCCGCTATGCATGGACGGCGTGAACGGGAGCAGGAGCTTCTGAAACAGCAGCGCGGCGCTGGTTGAGTAGGCAAAAAACGCCAGCCAAAGAAATAACAGCAGATGCGCGGTTGTCTTGGATTCCGGCGGAACGTCGAGCCGTTCCGCGCGTGGATTGCCGATTCCGGAAGTCGACTCGATGATGCGCTCGATATCGTCCTTCGTGGACGCGAGCGAAGTTGTCTTGCCCGCTGACACCAGCGACGCGTCATCCCTGTATCTGGTCTGGTTGCTCAAAACCTGGATCGGTCCGACCAATCTGGGTCTCCGCAGCAGTCCGACCACGAGTTCCACAACCTTGGTCGGCAGCGGTATCCGCAGGACAAAACGCTCCGTCCTGCTCTCATACCAGGAAACCATGTCAGTCCAGGGTATGTTCTCGGCAAATTGGCTGCATTCGGGCAGCTGGCTGTCCGGCATGGTCACCAGGCCGACCAGGCATTGCCCCAGCCGGTGCGCGCCGATGCAGCCAAGCGTGGCATTTCTTTGCCCGGGATGGATGAACAATCCCCAGCGCAGGATGGAGAAGAACCGCTGCAGCACCGTGCCACGCATTCCAATCCCGACGACCGCCGGAACGCGGACGATCGCAAGCCTTGTCGATGAGCCGGAGAGCTCCTCGCGCACAGCCGATTCGGCGTTCAGTCTGCTGTGTCCGTAGGGGGTGTCGGGGCGCGGCGGCGTTTCGGGCCCGACCAGTTCCTGTCCGTGTTGACCATAGACCGCAACGGTGGACACCAGAATCAAGCGGCCAACGCCACAGAATGCGGCCGCTTCCGCCAGCTTGCGCGTGCCGAGTTCATGCGTGGCCAACTCGTCGGGTGACGCCCCGGGAGTTCCCGCGCAGTGCACGACGCAGGAAACCCCGGAGAGCGCTGCGCGGAAATCCGCGGCGGTTGCCGTCGACGGGAGGGACACCGCGTCAACCCGGTCGCGCAGCGAGGCCGGCCACACGGCGTGATCCCGCCCCAGGGCGCGAACTTTCATACCACGTTCCAGAAGCGCGTCGAC
The DNA here is from genome assembly GCA_020849155.1 of Rhodocyclaceae bacterium. Taxonomy (GTDB): domain Bacteria; phylum Pseudomonadota; class Gammaproteobacteria; order Burkholderiales; family Rhodocyclaceae; genus Desulfobacillus. The sequence continues at coordinate 14,301 of JADLGU010000302.1, forward strand.
CAGGTGGGTGCCGACAAAGCCGCTCGCGCCCCAGACAGCCACGATCATCGTTCGTCACCCTTCAACGGCCGCCGGATTCCTTCGGCCAGGCCAGCGAAAAAACCAGCCACCGGAGCCATGCTTCGGGCCGTCGCAGCCTGAAGCAGCGCCTCCAGGAACAGGCCGGCGACGAGCCATGCGAGCGCGACGAGGGCGCCGGTTCGGCCCCGTCTCTTCTTGTAGAAGGTTACATATTCGCGCAGCTTGCGCTGCTGACGCTGTCCAAGCCGGGCGCGGTTCACCGGCGACATGTGGTGCGCCAGGTGCGCGTTCGGGTTGATGAAAAACCGTTCCCCATATCTTGCATGGGCCCGCGTCGAAAAATCGATGTCCTCGAGCATGAAGAAGTCGTTTTCGATATCGAAGTGAATTTCCGTAAATACTTCGCGGCGCCAGGCGGACACCCCCCCCGACAACGCATGGCTGGGAATCAGGGCATGGCCGCGCCCCGCGACGAAGCCATGCACGCCGACCCTCGGATCTCTGAAAATGCCTCGGTGGAAAACGTGGAACAAGGAGACATAATAGGCCGGCAGCGGCGGCAGGTTGGTCACCACGCCGCAGCAGCCGAGCATCTCGGGGCGGACGGCGAAGCCGCGCTCGATCTGCTCGAAGTAGTCCGGCGCGAGCACGATGTCGTCCTCGAGGAAGCAGACGACGTCGCCGTCGGCGCGCCCGGCGGCGGCGCGTTTGGCATCGACCAGCCCGGTGATGGCCGTGTCGTGCACGTAGTCGAGGCGCAGCGGCACGCCGCCCGCCATCAGCCCTTCCACCGCAAGGCGGGATTCGTCCCCGGGGCTCTGGTCGACGATCATCAGCGTATCGGGCCGCCGCGTCTGCGCCAGCACGGAAGCGACCGCCTTGCCGAGATCGACCGGGCGGTTGCGGGTCGGAATGACGGCGGTGAGTCTCATGCGGTGGCCTCCTCAGCCCGCTGCGGCAGGCCGAGCAGTTCCCGCACCGCCGCCGGCGTGACGGGCTGGAACAGCCGCTCGCGCACCGCCGCGCCGGCCGCGCGCCATCGCGCACGCGCCTCGGCGCCGCAGCGGGCATGCCGCGCCAGCGCCTGCCGCAGATCCTCCGCGCCGTGGCACACCGCCCAGAGCTCGGCATCCACCCAGTCCGGGATCGGGTTCAGGGTTGGCCGCGCGCGCCCGCCGACGACCGCCGCCGCCACGCCGTGCACCAGCGCCTGCACGCAGGCGCTGCTGGCGCTGCCGACGAAGCAATCGGCTTCCTCGAGCCGGTCGTCGAGATCGCCGTCCGTCAGCGTCCAGCCGGGCTGCCGTCCCATCCGGTCGCCTGTCTCGAGCAGGCGGCGCGGGAAGGCGGGATGGGGCTTGACCCGCACCTTCCAGTCGCGGAAGGCGGCATCGCTCGCCAGCGCGAGGCCGAGCATCTCGAGGATCTGCCGCGTCTCGCCGATCTCGAGCGGCAGGGACACCAGCAGCGTCGTGCCGTCGTGCCGCGGCTTCGCCTCCGGCAGGCGCCACAGCGCGGCGAAGCGGAAGGCCGGTGCGACGGTAACTTCCAACGCGGCGCAGAATGCCCGCGCCGGCCCGGCAAACGCGGCGCCCATCACGCCGACGGAGTGCGGCAGCAGGCCCAGCTCCCGCTCCGCCTCGGTGGGAAGCATGCAGAGATAGTTGGCCGAGGCGAGGAAGCCCTGGTAGCCGATCACCTTCGCCTGCGGATGAAAAGTCAGCCAGCCGGACACGGCGCCATGGTCGATCTCCTGGTTCTCGAACCACTCGACGACGCGCTGCAGGCGCACGCCGGCCTCGCGCAGGCGCCGGGCGAAGCGGTGGCGCAGCAGGCCCTCGATGCTGCCCGAGCCGCCGAAGGCCTCGGCCTGCGCCTCGCGCAGCAGCGGACCGATGCGCAAGCCGAGGAAGTCGCACTCGGGCAGGGCGCGCCGGCCGCGGCGGAAATGGCCGAGCGCATAGGCATAGTCACCGAGCCGCAGGTAGTCCTCCGCCAGCAGCAGGTTGTCGCGGCAGGCGCGCAGGCGGCGGAACAGGAAGAAGGGATTGCGCACCCGGTAGAACACCGGCGCCCAGTACACGCGGCGGCGCTCGTCCTCGCCGAGCTGCTCCGTCAGCCCCGGGTAGTGGCGGTCGTGGAAGCGGCCGTCGCGCAGGCTCTCCGGATAGAGGAAGGTGTCGACCAGCGTGATCGGCTCGGGTGGCAGCGCGCGGCGAGCGGGCGGGCACAGGCGGGCGGCGAGGTAGCGGCCGGCGCAGGCGTAGAGCGCCGCGGCGAAGCGGCGCACCCGCCCCAGCGTCGCGCGCAGCCGCCAGCGCCGCGGCGACAGCGCGGCGCGCACGCGCACGCCGGAGGGCAGCGCCTCGCGCAGCAGGCCGGCCATCGCCGGCGTGTCGACCAGGATCTCCGAGATGCCGCCCGCGGCGGCCAGGCGCCGCGCCAGCTCCACCTGGCAGAGGCGGCGGAACAGCGGGCAGACATAGGTGTTGCGGCTCGCCAGCGGCGTCACCCACCAGTCGAGGTCCGCGCCGTAGGGCGCGCCGAGCCGGCTGACGAATTCGACGTAGGGACGCCGCAGTTCCGCCGCGATGGCATCCAGCCGCGCCGCATGGTCGCGCTCCAGGCGGACGGCGCCGGTGAGGTCCAGGCGCATCAGGCCGACTGCGCGCGGGCCCAGCCGGCGAAGCGCGCCAGCCCCTCCGACAGCGGCACGAAGCGCGTCATGCCGAGCTGCTCGCCGAGCTGCCGGCCGTCGGCGTAGATGCCCGACTGGTCGCCCGGCGTGCTGCCTTCGACGTACCAGTCCATGCCCGGCACGTGCGGCCGCATCGCCTCGAGCAGCTCGCGCACGCAGGTGCGTCGCCCGGTGCCGACGTTGATGGCCTGTCCCGCCGCTTCAGCACGGAAGGCCGCCTGCCACCAGGCCTCGACGACGTCGTCGATGTAGATGAAGTCGCGGAAGCGATCGAGGCTGCCCTTCACCTGGACGCGGCCCGCGGCGAGGGCCTGGGCGAGATAGATGCTGACCATGCCCTGGCGCAGGTTGCTCAGGTCCTGGCCGGGGCCGTAGACATTGAACATGCGCAGCGCGACGAAGGGCAGCTGCCGGGCGTAGACGCGCAGATAGCCCTCGGCGGCGAGCTTGCCGACGCCGTAGCAGGACAGCGGCAGGCAGGGGGAGGATTCGGCGATCGGCGCGTCGGGCACGCTGCCGTAGCAGGACATGGAGCTGGCGTAGACGAAGCGGCGCGCGCCGCAGGCGATGCCGTAGCGGATCAGGTTCAGCGTCGACACCGTGTTCTTGCGCAGGTCCGACACCGGGTCGTCGAAACTGATTTCGCCGGAGGACTGGCCGGCCAGGTGCAGAATCAGTTCGCAGTCGCGCGGCAACGCGGTGATGGTGCCCGGCTCGGCCAGGTCGCCCTCGACCAGTTCGACGCCCGGCGGCACGTTCTCGCGATAGCCGGAAGAGAAGTCGTCCGCCCCGGCCACGGCATGGCCGGCGGCGAGGAAACGGCGCGCCACGTGCGCCCCGATGAAGCCGCCGACACCGGTCACCAGCACCTTCATCGCTGATTTCCTTTCCTGAGCACCGCCACCAGCGTGTCGCAATGGCCGGAGCGGATCAGCGCCTGCCGGTAGGCGTCCTCGATCTCCGCGCCGAGCTGCGGCGTGAAGCGGCCCATGCCGCCGGGCTTGCCGTCGCGCGCCCAGACCATGTGGTTGGACAGGTCGTAGCGCTGGTCGCGGCGCAATTCCCAGGCGCAGCCGAGCCGGCCGAGCAGGTGGCCGAGCGAGCGTTCCGTGAAGTACCAGTGGTGCGCCACCGACCAGTAGAAGCGCTCGAAGGCCGGGATGTCGTACACGGTGACGAGGGCATCGGCGGCGTTGGGCACCTCGCACACCAGCACGCCGCCCGGGCGCAGCAGGTCCAGCTGCGCGCGCAGGAAACCCTCCGGATCGGCGACATGCTCGAGCACGAAGAAATGCATGACGGCGTCGAAGCCGCCGGCCGGCTGCGCCGCGCGCAGCGCGTCGAGCGAATCGTGGCAGGCGACGCCGCGCGCCCGCAGGTAGTCGCGGAAGACGCCGGAAGGCTCGATGCCGACGCAGTCGTGGCCGGCCTCGATCAGCGGATACAACATGAAGCCTGAGGAGCAGCCGACCTCGAGCACGCGGCCGCGCGCCGGCAGCACCTCGTTCAGGTAGCGCAGGCGGCGCGCCACCGTCGGCTGGTTGGCGGCGATGTGCCGCTCGGGCTGCGTCCAGCCGCCGGCGTCGCCGGAGCGGCCGCTCATGAAGCCCTCGAACTCGGCGGCATAGAAGCGCTGCTCTTCCTCCGGCGACAGGCCGGGATGGAGGAAGATCGCGTCGCAGGTGCCGCAACAGAAGAAGGCCCGCCCGCCGCGGTCGCCGTAGACATGCGGCGTCACCACCGAGAGCCGGTCGCCGGCGGAGCACAGGGGGCAGCGTGTCGGCAGGGTCACTGTTTGGCACTCCCCGAAAGCGCCGGCTGCGCCTCGGCCAGGAAGACGGCCAGGCCGGTCAGGTCGGGCAGCACCGGCACGCCGGCAGGAAAGGGATTCGCGCCGGCGGGGGCGATGCCGAGAAAGGAGACGCCCGCCTCGGTTGCGCCGTCGAAATCCGTCATGGCATCCCCCACCATCAGGAGGCGTGCCGGAGCCGCGCCGCTGCGCTCGAGAAAATCCCGCAGGATGGCGCCCTTCTTGCGCGGCGCGCCGGCCACGCCGGCGAAATAGTGCGCCATGCCGCGGCGCGCGACGATGCGGAGCAGTTCCTCCTCGGGCGTGCCGGAGGCGACGAACAGCGGCAGGCGCGCATGCCAGCCCTCGAGGAATTCGCGCGCGCCCGGCACCCAGGCGGCGGCGATCACCGCCTCCTCCACCAGGGCCGAGAAGCGCTCGCCCAGCTCGGCCTCCTCCGCCGGCGCCAGGGTGCGGCCAAGAAAGGCCCGATGGAAATGGCGGAACTTCTCGAAGCGGGACACGCCGCCGTGGGCGAGGTGCCATTCGACGACCCGCTTCACGACGTCGGCCCCATGGGGCGCGTAGAGCGCCGCGAAGGCGCGTGTCTTGACATCCACCGATTCGGCGAGCACGCCGTCGAAGTCGAGGACGATGGCGTCGAACCCGGGCGTGCTCATACCTTGGAGGGGCGGTCGGCCACCAGCCAGTCGTCCTCGGCGTGCGCGCCGCTGGCGCCGCGCTCGTGCAGCTCGGCCAGGCAGTCGAGCAGGCCCTGGCCGAGGTCGACGTAGTCGTTCGCCACCAGCTTGTGGCCGACCTTGGGATGGAAGGCGTAGGGCGTCATGACGTAGTGGCCCTCGTCCTGCTTGCCGCCGAAGCTCATCTCGACGCCGCCGGGGATCATCTCCGAGATCATGCGCATCAGGTTCTTCACCGGCATGCGCTCCTGGCCGGTGAGGATGAGATGGCGGTTGGCGTACTCGTCGGCGAGGATCCGCACGCTCAGGCGCGCCGCGTCGCGGACATGGATGTACTCGCGCATCGCCTCGGCGCTGCCCTGGTAGGCGATGGTGCGCTGCTCGAGGGCCTGCTTGAGCAGGCGGTAGATGCCGTTGCGCCGGTCGGCGCGGCGGCCGTAGAGCGAGCCGTAGCGCAGCACGGAAAACGGCAGCCCGTAGCGTTCGTAATAGGCCTCGACGAAGCGCTCCGCCGCCTGCTTGCTGGCGCGGTAGAAGGAGCCCGACTCCGAATACACGTACACCGTGCTGGCGAAGACGAAGCGCCGGGCGCCCGCGGCGCGCGCCGCCTCGAGGGCGTGCAGGTTGCCGACGATGTTGGCGTTGGCCGTGTCGAGCGGCCGGTCCTTCGCCTCGTCGATGTCGGCGATGCCGGCGAAGTTGTAGACGTACTCGCAGCCCGCCGCCGCGCGGGCGACGGCCTCGCGGTCGAGGATGTCGCCGACCACCATTTCCTGGCCCTCGCGCCGGTAGGGCGAATCGACCCGGTCGAAGATGCGCACCTGATAGCCGGCGTCGCCGAGCGCATCCGCGACATGGCTGCCGAGAAAACCGCTGCCGCCGAAGACTACCGCCCTGTTGCCTGTCGTCATGCCGCCCTCCCTGCCACCAGCCCGCGCGCGGCGAGCCCCTTGTAGAGATTCTCGGCCGCCTCGCGCTCCATGATGCCGCGTGCCTCCTCGGCGTAGGAGCCCATGTGCGCCGTCAGCACCACCTGCGGCAGCTCGGCGAGCGGCCCCGCGTAGGGCTCCTTCGCGTAGGTGTCGAGCGCCGCGCCGCCGAGGCGGCCGTCGCGGATTGCCTGCGCCAGCGCGGCCTCGTCCACGAGGTCGCCGCGCGCCGTGTTCACCAGCACGGCGCCGCGCTTCATCAGGCCGATGCGCGCCGCGTCGAGGAAATGCCCCGTTCCCTTCTGCGAGGGCATGTGCAGCGTGACGATGTCCGCCGCCGCCAGCAGCGGCTCCAGCGCGCTGGCCTCGGCGATGCCGTCGGACGCGACGGCCGCCGCATCGGTCGCCAGCACGCGGGCGCCGAAGGCCCGCGCCAGCTGCGCCACGCGCCGCCCGATGCGCCCGTAGCCGACGATGCCCACCGTGCGCGCCGCCAGCAGGCCGCCCATCAGGGGCTTCCATTGCCCGGCGCGGATCAGCCGGTCGGCCTGGCTGATCCTGCGCAGCTGGTCGAGCATCAGGCCAAGAGTCAGTTCCGCCACGGCGGCGCTCGGCGCATCCGGCGTGTTCGTTACCTCGATGCCGAGCTCCCGCGCGGCTGCCAGGTCCACGCTGTCCAGGCCGATGCCGCAGCGGGCGACGACCTTCAGCCCCCGCGCGCCGGACAGCACGCGGCGTGTCAGCGGCTCCGTGCCGGCCACCATGCCGACCACGTCCTCGCCGAGCAGGCCAGCGACCTCGTCCTCGCTCAGCTTGCGGCCATGCGGATTGGTCGCGATCTCGTAGCCGGCCTGCTTCAGGCGGGCGAGGGACTCGGCGGCGGCCACGTTGAACGACGAAGTGGTGATCAGGACTTTCGGCACGATTCATCAACCTTCAATGCAAATGTTTTCCAGCAGCACGTCGACGCCCGCCGGCGGGCGAACCGAAGCGGCGGGCAGCCCGGCTCCGGCACGCCACGCCGCCACCGCCGCGCGCTTGCCCGCGCCGGCGACGAGGAACAGGGCGCCGCGCGTCCGGCCGAGCCGCCGCGCGCTCAGGCTCACGCGTTCGGCCGGCGGCTTCGGCGCGTCATGCACCGCCAGGACGTCCGGCGCCTCCGGCGCCTCACCCCAGTCGCCGCCGGGAAACAGGCTGGCGGTATGACCATCCTCGCCGAGCCCCAGCAGCACCAGATCGAATTCCGGCACGTCGGCGAGGGCGGCGCGGTATTCCGCCGCGGCCGCCTCCGCGCCCAACTCGCCGCGGATGACGTGTATCCGCCCGGCCGGGATCGGCACGCGCTCCAGCCAGGCCGTTCCGGCCATCCGGCTGTTGCGGCGCGGATCGTCGACGGCCAGGCAGCGCTCGTCGCCGAACCAGATTTCCCAGGCGCGCCAGTCGGTGTCGAGATCGCGCAGCGCCTCGTACACGCCGCGAGGCGTCTCGCCGCCGGCCAGAACGATGCGGAACACGCCCCGCGCCGCGATGGCCTCCTGCGCCGCCTCGCCGATCCAGGCCGCCGCCCGCTCGCGCACCTCGGCGGCCGACGCGCACAGGCGCCAGCGCGGCGATTCCATTGGTCAATCCCGCGAAAAGTGCATATTCTAACCGCTGACGCAGGGAATACCCAGTTCCGCCGGGGGTGCAATTGCCCTACAATTCCCGCCTGACATTTCCGACCGCCCCACCCACCGATGGCCTCCCTCACCCTCAAGCAGAAGCTCGCCAGCAACCGCCTCACCATCGGCTGCTGGATCACCTTGGCCCACCCGGCCATTGCAGAGATCATGTCTCGCGCCGGCTTCGACTGGCTGGCGGTTGACCTCGAGCACAGCGTGATAACCATTCGCGAGGCCGAGGAGCTGATCCGCGTAGTCGCCCTGCACGGCGTAGCGCCATTGGTGCGGCTGACCAGCAACAACGCCGACCTGATCAAGCGCGTCATGGACGCCGGTGCCCACGGCGTCATCGTGCCCATGGTGAATTCCCGCGCCGACGCCGAGCGGGCCGTGGCCTCGGTCTACTACCCACCGCGCGGCAGTCGCGGCGTCGGCCTGGCGCGCGCCCAAGGCTACGGTACTGCCTTCGCCGACTACCGTGCCTGGCTCGACTGCGAAGCTGTGGTCATCGTGCAGGTCGAGCACATCGCCGCCGTCGAAAACCTCGAGGCGATCCTCGACACGCCCGGCGTCGACGGCTACATCATCGGCCCCTATGACCTGTCCGCCTCGATGGGCATCCCCGGTCAGTTCGACGACCCCCGGTTGAAGCAGTCCATCGAGCGAATCCGCACGACCGGCATCGCCAAGGCCAAGCCGGGCGGGCTGCACGTCGTCGAACCCGACGCCGCGCAGCTTCGCGAGCATGTCGCGCGCGGCTTCCGCTTTCTCGCCTACAGCCTCGACACCCGCATGCTCGACACCGCCTGCCGCAGCGGCCTCGCCGAATGCCAGCGCGGCGCCCCCGAGTGACTGACTTTCCCCGGAGAAGACTTCACGTGAACGCAATCGGCATCATTCCCGCCCGCATGGCCTCCAGCCGCTTCCCGGGCAAGCCGCTGGCCCCGATCCATGGCGTCCCGATGATCGGCCACGTCTGGTACCGCTGCAAGATGAGCAAGGCCCTCGACGAGGTGTACATCGCCACCTGCGACGAAGCGGTGCGCCTGTACGCCGACAGCATCGGCGCGAAATGCATCATGACCGCCGACACCCACGAGCGCGCCACCGACCGCACCGCCGAGGCCATGCTCAAGATCGAGCAGGCCACCGGCCGCCGCACCGACATCGTCGTCATGATCCAGGGCGACGAGCCGATGACCCTGCCGGAAATGATTGACGAGGCCATCGCACCGATGGCAGCCGACCCTGCGGTAAACGTCGTGAACCTGATGGCGCACATCGACAGCGTCGCAGACTTCGAGGACCCGAACGAGGTCAAGGTGGTGGTGGACCTCAAGGGCGACGCGCTCTACTTCTCGCGCGAGCCGGTGCCGTCGCGCAAGAAGGGTGTGACGGAGGTGCCGATGCTCAAGCAGGTCTGCATCATCCCCTTCCGCCGCGACTACCTGCTGCGCTTCAATGCCCTGACGCCGACACCGCTCGAGATCATCGAATCGGTGGACATGATGCGCATCCTCGAGCACGGCGAGAAGGTGCGTATGGTGATGACCGATGCCCGCACCGCGAGCGTCGACACGCCCGCGGACCTCGCCTGTGTCGTCGGCATGATGCAGGGCGACCCGCTGATGCCCCGCTACGCCGCGCCGGGACGATGAACTGTCCTAATTGCGGTCACGGCGAAAGCACCGCCGTCGGCCCCTACATCGGCAGCCACGTAATCTTCCGCCGCATGAGCCTGGCGTGCTGCGCATCTTGCGAACTGGTGTACGCCCAGCCCCAGCCGAGCCCGGCGGAACTTGCCGACTACTACGACCACTACTGGGACGGCGAGGTCGCCGTATCGACGCCGAGCACGCGCCGCTACTACCTGGCCCAGTCCCTCTCCCGCGTCGACTACCTACGACGCTTCGGCATCCTCGACGCGAAGCCCGCCGTGCTCGACGTCGGCGCCGGGCTCGGCCTCTTCCACGACGGCCTGGCGCGACGCGGCGTCGTCCACGACTATGCCGCGGTGGAAACCGACCGCGACCAGTTCGAGGACCTGCGCCGACGCTTTGGCGACGACGGCGCCTTCCGGCGACTGGAGGACGTGCCGGCCGAACGCCGCTTCGATCTGCTGGCGCTGACCCACGTGCTCGAGCACATGGACCAGCCGCACGACTTCGTCTCCGGCCTGATGCAGCGGCTGCGCCCCGGCGGCCTGCTCTTCGTCGAGGTGCCGCACCGGGACTATCGCTACAAGGCCCTGTTTGAATCGCACCTGCTCTTCTTCAACACGCACAGCCTGGGCGATCTGCTCGGCCGGCACGGCCGGGTGCGCGACGTGTGCACCGTCGGCAAGGAGGCCGGCAAGCTCTACGTCGCTCACGTCCATCCGAAGCCGGATGCCCTGCGCCCGCTGAAGGAACTGGTCAAGACCGGCATCGCCCTGGCGACGCCGGACTTCGACGAGAAGCAGATCGCGCGCTACGGGATGTCGAGCTACGACGGCGACAGGCAGTGGCTGCGGGCGGTGGTGCAGCGGCCCGCAGACAACTGAAAAGCATCAGGCGCGGGTGAATACGGCGTTCAAGCAGTCCCGATGCTCGCCCTGCAGGGCGGCACGGGTGGAGCGGAAGAGTATAAGGCCGCAGGACTCGATGGCCTGGATCAGGTCGCGGTCGCCCTCCTTCAGCTCGATTTGAAGCGACCTGAACCGCGAATCCGAAAGGGTTCGCGCCGCGCCGCGAATCACCTTCAATTCGTTGCCGTCCACATCGATCTTCATATGGATCGGCTGCGGCATCCGGAACAGCTCGATCATTTCATCAAGCCTGAACGCCAGAACGGCCTGCTCGAACTTAGCCTCGAACCGTTCGCCGCGCCAGTCGATCGCCTCGCCAACAGAATGAAGCGCCGCGCCGCTGGCAAGGTCGTGAAGTTGCAGGAACTCGATCGAGGTGGCGTCGTGCAGGCCGACGTTCAGTGCTTTTACCCGACGACCTAGGCGATTGAGGAAGATGTTCTTGTTCAAGCAGGAATAATTTTTCGCTTCCGGTTCAAAGGCAAACACATCGCAACCACGGTGCAGCGAAGCATAGAGACTAAAGACGCCTACGTTGGCGCCCACGTCGTAAAAGACATCCCCCTGCCCAAAACCATCGATCCACTCCAGGGTTTCCGGCTCCTTCTTGTCCAGCCAGATTGCGCGCAGCAAATGCAATTCGTCATTGGCGTCGAAGGAAATATCCGTACCATTGACCCGGACGCGCTTGATGCAGTTGATTCGCGCCAGAAACGCCCTATAAAGCCGAATCGGCCTGTTCAAGCCAATCAACGCGATCAGCAAATCGCTGGCTCGCTCGAAAAACGCTCTCTTCTTTGTTGTTGACATGGCCCCTTACCGCAAAATCTCTCTCGCTGCCAAAGACACAATCGCCGGTTCAATACGGGCAAGCGCGCTGACCCACCAAAGCGGACCAGCATCACCCAACCAATGGCTATTTCACCAAACGCTTTTCCCGCGCCTGTGACAAGGCTTCCTGCGATTTCCTTACAGCGGCGTTAATTCTCCCGGACCTCTCGTCCTCACCTGTCTTTGCCGCGCTGATTTCGTAGCCGACCGGGTTATAGAGAATGTCGTTGCGCCCGCCCTCGAGATAGCGCCCGACGAGCATCTTTTGCGCTGCATCTATGAAGCGATCGGCGTTGGCCTCGAGCTTCACGGCGTTGAGCAGCTGGCCGTCGCTTATCATGCCGACGAGGGGATGATGGAGGATGGTGTGGTGGCGCACGAGCGATGTCAGCATGCGCAGGTGCAGGTTCTGCCGGGCATCCAATTCACTGACAACGAAAGGTGCGACCACCAGGTCGCTGAAAGCGTAGTTGTCCCGCCGCAGATACCGGGTGCGCTCGATGAACTGCTGGTATTCGGACAGAACCTTGGTCCTGTCCTCGGGGCTGTAGGCGCATGCCAGGATCGCATCGGCCTCGATCAGGGAAGTATGGTGCTGCACGAAAAAATCGTCGCTCTTGGTAATAATGCAGCGGTATTCTTCCCTCGGCGCAACCGAAATCGGACACACATCGCAGGCGATGCAGCGGACGACTTCGAAATGGGCGATATCCCACAGGCGCACCGTAACGTCGGGATGCCGCTGCATGAATCGATCAGCCCAGTCCCGGAAAAACGCCAAGCCCTTGCCCCCGTCGTCGCGTTGCAGAAGCCACAGATCCAGCTTGAACTTGTCCTTGAGCTTCTGCCCGCTCTCGCCGAGCGCGCCCAGCTTTGCGACACGCGCAACGCGTCGGCCGGTACCAATCGTGGTTTCCAGACCGTAGGAGTCCTTCTGCACCGTGCCGACGTCGCCACCCACGGCGGTGCCGCCGTACTGCGCGGTCGACTCGCTCGAGTTGCCGACGCAAAGCAGGCCGAGATTGACCATATCGAGCATCTGGTAGATTAGAGTGGTTTCCTGGCCGCCGTTGCGCTTGGCGCCGACGGCGATGCCGCCGTAGATCTTGCCCACCAAGTCGGCACGCAGGGCCGGATCTGCGGCGATGAAATCGAGCAGCGACTGAACGAGAGATCCGCGATCACCGAAGTAGACCGGCGTCGAGATGATGATGCCGTCTGCGGCGCACAGTTTGGCTTTCATGCCTTCCGCGTCATTCACAGCGCCGGAGGGCGGGAAGTGATTGGCAAGCGACAGGTAGTCGATTTCTGCGCCCTCGTTGAGCGCACCCCAAAGCGCCGCAGCCAGCGCCGCCTCGGAGTTGCTGAGGCCGCGTTCCCCCGACATGCTGCGCAGGGCCTTGTAGATCTCGTCGAACGGTTTGTTTTCGGCACGTCCCGCGGCCAGGAAATCCTCGACGATGAGGCGGGTCTGCTCGTCGAGCAGCGCCTTCAGGCGGGCTTCCGAATCGACCGATGCCAGTTCGTTGAGCAGTTTCTTGGTGCCGCGCCCATGTCTGACGTTACGCAAACTGCCTGCGATTCCTAGTATCTTTGTCATTTTGCACGACCTTGTCTGTGGGGTTGGCTCAATCCGGTTATCCCGTCCGCCGGCTAATTCGACGGTAAAAAACGGAAGATCCGGCCACACAAGAATTATACTCGCGCTGGCCGTCACCATCGGACGGTCCCTAGAGAATGGCCATGGCTGAATCGATGCACATCGTAAATCCGTGCCGGCTGACCTCCAGCCCTGAGCGGCACTGGAGCCGCTATCCCGCGGTCATCCTCGACCGGGAGGGTAACTACTGCGTCTCATGGTACAACTACCCTCCGCCCGATTCGGCGATACCCTGCAGCATTTATTTCTGCAAGGGTTCCGACCGCCTCGATTCGGTTGGAGCCCGCGAGCCGATTCGGGTAACGGATGATGAACGCAACCATAGCGGAGGAACCCTGTGTCAGGACGAGGGCGGAGATTATCATCTGGTGTGGCATTGCCGGCCGCAGCATTCGAAAATTCGCTCCCTCCTTTACTCGCGTTCGCCCGATGGCATAAGTTGGTCAAGGCCCATCCAGCCGGTTGCCCAGTTCAATGAGTACATGGTCTACCCGAGCCTGATCTGGCACCCTGCAAGGGGCTTCTTTCTGACGTTCTTCGCTAAGTTAGGGGCAGAGTCGCGTGTATATATCACTTCGTCAGAAAACGGCATGGCCTGGAAAGCGCCTTTCATGCTACCCACCTGCACTCAGGGCGATAACAAGAGCGCCTTGGCGGTCACCCAATCCGGCGAACTGATAGTGGTATGGCGTCATCTCAAGGGGGAGACGCATGGCTTGCGATGGTCTTCCTCGGACGACGGGCAACGTTGGCACAAACCGGAAGCGATTGCCGTCGCCTGTAGAGATGTCGATCGGCCGAAACTTTCCTCCGACAATGCCGGCAGAATATGGCTCAGCTACGAGGGAGACGGCCTTATTTGGGTTTGCCGGCTCGATCATGATCGGGGCTGGTCGCAGCCGATAAACCTTCAAACAGGGGCTGCTGTCGAGAGCCGACCATCTGCACTGATACAAAATCAACAAGGCGAATATTGGATAGCATGGACTTCGCAACGGAACGGCACAGAAGTTTGGGCAGGTAGGGTGTTACTAGATTGACAGGAACAAATTTCCAATCCTAATAACATGTCAGAAATAGATATGCTCGACCCCAACCCCTCAACTAGCGATGGCCTCCTGTACGAACTGGCGGGCATCTTGACACGAGACGAGCGTCGGAAGGCCTTGTTAATAGGTGGGCTAGTCCTGGTTGGCGCTCTGGCTGAAACTATCGGCGTTGGCGCTGTCTTCCCGCTTATGGCTTTGCTAATGGAGCCATCCCTGGCGGAAACCAACACCCGACTGGCTATGCTCTTTGGGCTAACCGGCGCCAATAGTGTCGAACGCTTCGTTCTCCTCGGTGCAGGGCTGTTGCTGGCGTTCTACAGCGCCAAAAACCTGTTCCTCGCCTGGCTGTACCGGCTCCAGGCATACTTTTCCACCAGCACTGAGGCACGCATCGGTGCCGATCTGCTCGCTGCTTTTCTTGCCCTGCCCTTTTCGGAACGGCTGGCCGAAAATTCGGCAGAGAGATTGCGCATTATCACTGTAGAAACCGGCCGTGCAACTGCAGGCTTTCTTGCGTCGTTGATGCAACTCGCAACGGAAGGTTGCGTCATACTTTGCCTAGTGTTGCTGCTGTTCATATTCAACCCGCTTGCCACCGGAGTCGCTATTCTAATCGTAGCCAGCGCCGGCTATTTCTTCGAATCGTTCATGCGAAAGCGCATGACAGCACATCGCGAGGCACGCATACGTTCCGGCTCGGCCATGTACAAGTCGGCCAGCCAATCCTTAGGGGCATTCAAGGAAATTAAGGTGCTCGGCCGTGAAAATTATTTCGTCCGGGGTTTCATTCAATCGAGTCGGAGCTATGCCGACTCGACTGCCGCCTTTTCCTGGGCCGGCCTACTGCCACGATTGCTGGTCGAGACAATTGCCGTGTCCGCGCTGCTCAGCGCTGTAATTTTCGGCCTCGCAACCAATCAACCAATGCGAGACATTGTGCCAGCGCTCACGTTGTTCGGGCTGGCGCTGTTTCGCATCATGCCTTCTGCAACACGGGTGCTCTCGGCGCTAAATAGCCTGCGCTTCAATGCCCCCTCGATCCGCATCGTTGCAGTCCACCTTAGGAATAACAAGAAGAGGTTGTCTGACGCTACGTCCCCCACGCCCGCCGTATTCTTCGGCGATCATGAAAGGCGAATCCAGAAGATCGACTTGAACATGGTCTCGTATCGCTATGCCGGCTCCGAGGACTGGGCGCTGCGCGGCATTACACTGTCCATCCGCCATGGTGAGTTGGTCGGACTGGTGGGACGTTCAGGATCCGGCAAGACAACCCTTACGGATCTTCTCCTCGGCCTTCTGGTACCGCAGGAGGGCGCCATCACCGTTGAGGGCATGAATTCTGTCTCCGCCAGCACATGTTGGCGCGGCCTAGCCGGACTGGTTTCACAGCAGTTTTTCCTGCTAGACGACTCGGTGAGGCGAAATGTTGCCTTTGGTATCGAAAACTCTGCAATTGACGACGAGCGTGTGTGGCGTTCCCTTCGCGAAGCGCGGCTGGAAGACCGCATCCTCAGCTTGCCGGGCCGCCTAGATGCGCCCGTGGGCGAGCAGGGTGCGATGCTCTCGGGGGGCGAACGCCAGCGCTTGGCGATTGCTCGGGCGCTCTACGACGACCCGGAAATCCTAGTCTTCGACGAAGCCACCTCGGCGCTCGACAGTGCCACCGAGGCCGAAGTGCTAGAAACCGTGCGGGGGTTGGCAGGCACCAAGACAATCCTTATTATCAGCCACCGGCCATCGTCGCTTGCTTTTTGCGATCGGGTAATTGTCATGCGTGATGGCGCCGTGGTCAGTTTTGGCAGTTATGCGGAACTCTTCGGAAAGGTACCGGAGTTGGGCGGGATCACTTAAAACAGCATTCCGTCCCTTTACCGCATACTGGTCCCGAATAAGGAAAGTAAGTACGCCAAGCGGTCCTTCCGCAAGGGAGCTTGCGGTCGCTAATGTGATGTAAAATTATGCGTTTTTTCTAGTTGCCATGAAAGACGTGACTCGGCTTGAGGTTTCTCGACATGAATGCATCGATTTGCCGGGTTTCCGGACAACCCCTAGAAAAAGTGGTGGACTTTGGGCTGCAGCCACTGGGTAACGGCTTCCTCCTTCCAGAACAGTTTCCAGGGGAGTTTCGATATCCAATGGCGGTCGGCTTCTGCGAAACAAGCATGATGCTTCAACTGATCGAACAACCCTCGCCGGAACAGATGTTCCACGAGCAGTATGCCTTCTACTCAAGCACATCGCAGCATATGCAAAGGCATTTTAGTGAGTTTGCGAGGCAAGTCTTGGAAATGGGTGTTCTATCAAAAGAGAATCCGTTCGTCGTCGAACTGGGCTGCAACGATGGCATCATGCTGAGAAACTTCGCCAATGTCGGCATTCGGCATCTCGGCATTGAACCATCTCGGAACGTCGCAGAAGTGGCAAACAGCTACGGCGTCCGCACCATTTCCGAGTTCTTCTGTCACCAACTTGCCATAGACATCGTTTCCAAGGAAGGCAAGGCTGACGCTTTCCTCGCTGCAAACGTCATGTGCCACATCCCATCTATCGTCGATGTGGCATCGGGTATCAGCAAGTTGCTCAAACCCACGGGCGTAGCCATATTCGAGGATCCCTACCTGGGTGACGTAGTCGAGAAAACGTCCTATGACCAGATTTACGATGAGCACGTTTTTCTTTTTTCAGCACATTCAATCCAGCATCTCTTTCGACAGCAGGGGATGGAACTCGTCGATGTGCAGGCTCAGAAGACCCATGGCGGGTCAATGCGGTATGTGATTGCGCATGCTGGCGCCTATCCGGTCAAGGATTCGGTAAACCGACTTCTTGAAAAGGAGAAGAGCATCGGACTGAATCGCGTGGCTACTTTCAGGAAATTTTCGCAGCAGGTCGAGCAATCGCGCACGGAGCTCATTCAGCTGCTGACTGGAATCAAAGCCGAAGGCAAGCGGATCGCCGGTTATGGTGCGACATCAAAGAGCACCACCATCCTCAATTACTGCGGCATCGGAACAGACCTCATCGACTACATCTCCGACACCACGCCGATCAAGCAAGGCAAGTTCAGTCCTGGTATGCATATTCCCATCAAGCCATACGATTTTTTCATGGCTTCGCCGCCAGACTACGCCATTCTTTTTGCCTGGAATCACGCCGAGGAAATCATGGCCAAGGAGAGGGCGTTCATCGAAAAAGGCGGTCGCTGGATCGTGCATGTGCCAGAGGTACGGGTGTTGGAATGATTTACTGCGCCAATCCGGCAGCACAGTTCCGCAGTTATCAAACGGAAATCGAGGCTGCGATCCGGCGGGTACTGTTGGGCAATCGCTATATTCTCGGCCCCGAGGTCGAGGCACTCGAGCAAGAGTTCGCATCCTATATCGGCACCGCCAGTGCGATCGGCGTCGCTAACGGCACGGACGCTATCGAGCTCTCTCTGAGGTCGCTCGGCTTGGGTCGTGGCGACGAGGTTATCACGGTTTCTCACACTGCAGTCGCCACCGTAGCAGCCATCGAAGCAGCCGGCGCAACGCCGGTGCTGGTCGACGTCGTCCCCGATTACTACACCCTTGATCCGGACCAACTGGAAGAGGTACTGACCAGCCGGACGCGCGCAGTGATTGCAGTACATCTTTACGGACAACCGGCCGATCTGGATGCCATCGGGGCATTCTGCAGCAAGCACCGGCTCGCTCTTGTCGAGGATGTGTCCCAAGCCCATGGTTCCTGCTGGCGGGGCAAGCGTCTGGGTAGCATCGGCCATATCGGTTGCTTCAGCTGTTACCCAACAAAAAATCTAGGCGCCGTCGGTGATGGCGGCCTGATTACCACCAACGACCCACAAATAGCGACAAGTGTGAAGATGCTAAGGGAGTACGGCTGGCGAGAGCGCTATATCAGCGAGATTCCAGGACGTAATTCCCGCCTCGACGAACTGCAGGCGGCCATCCTGCGGGTGAAACTGCGCCACCTTGATAGTGACAACGCAAAGCGCCGCAGCTTGGCCGCACACTACGACAAACTCCTCCGAACCCTCCCCTTGCAATTGCCAAAGACTAGAGAGGGTGCCGAGCATGTTTACCACCTCTACGTTGTGACTACCGAGCATCGCGCAGCACTCGTTGCAACGCTCAATCAGCACAACATCTTTCCAGGTATTCACTATCCGGTACCCGTGCACCTTCAGGCAGCTTACGCTCACCGTGTAAATACGGCATTGGAGATGGGGGTAACCGAAGCGCTGGCAAAGGAAGTATTGTCGCTGCCGCTTTATCCGGAGTTCCCGAACGAAGACCTCATGCGAGTAGCAAAAGGCATTGAAGCCTGTTTCGGTCAATCTTAGGGGAGGGATTGCTGGGCAGTGAAAACAACAAGATGCCACCTTGATGGGATCCTCATCATAGAACCGATGGTCCACAGTGACCATCGGGGGTTTTTTCTGGAATGCTTTGAAGCCACTCGCTATGGAGCAAATGGCGTTGCGGATCAATTCGTCCAGGACAACCACTCGCGCTCACACAGGAGTGTGCTAAGAGGCCTGCATTTCAGGCGCCGGCAACCCCAAGCCCAATTGCTGACGGTTATGCATGGGCGGATCTTCGATGTGGTCGTGGATATCAGGCCGAATTCCCTTACCTTCGGCCAGTGGTTGGGAACGGAACTCGGCGACAATGGTCCTCGCCAGATCTACATGGCGGCAGGTTTTGCTCACGGATTCTGCGTCCTGTCAGAAGTTGCCGATTTGCACTACAAGGTATCCCGACCGTACGATCCTCATGATGAGACCGGACTTATCTGGAATGACCCTGACCTTGCGATTACCTGGCCAGTATCCGACCCGATCGTTTCAGAGCGTGATGCCGCGCATCCCCCTCTAAAGGATTACGCCTTGGTTGATAAGAGTTAATGGCTATTCGCTGAGGATGAATATGGAATCATCACAACTCTGGAAGCAACTTTCGCAGGAACTCTTTCATAATGTCGGTGACGATTTTCTGCGCAATTTCCGTGAACCTGGTAAGGCCAACAACCGGCTCGCCGCTTGGGATCCATTCGATGGCACGATGCGTTTCTTCAAGTTCCTGCTCTTTAACCAGTGCAAAGCAAAACCTGACGCGTTCTTCGAGCACTACCGGAGGCTCGGCGATACGCAGATCGGCAACCCTGTCACCATTCGTGTTGTGCGACAGGGGATGCCCGTCGATGTCAACCTCGACCATTTCTTCTCGATCGAAGAATTCAGTTTTCTGGCCGAAAATATCGACCTTGCAGAAATCGGACATGTCATCGAGATCGGTGCCGGGTTTGGGCGTACTGCACATGCTTTACTCAAGCTATGCAGCACTGTGGAGACTTACACGATCATCGACCTGCCCAATGTCCTCAAGCTGAGTTCGCTCTATCTGGAGGCGGTGCTCGATGAGCAGGAGTTCGCCAAGCTCAAGTTCGTTGACGCCATGGGAATTGCCGACAGCAAGGCATTGAATTGCGGTGCGGCGGACCTGGTCATCAATATCGATAGCTTCCAGGAGATGAAGCCGGAAGTAATAGACTTCTATATGAACAACATCGCAAGCCATGCCCGTTTCTTCTATTCCAAAAATGCCATCGGCAAGTATCGGCCGGAAACCATTGGCCTGCCAAGCAGCCTAGAAGCGGAAACAAACGAGATATTCCAGCTTGGCCGCTCGAGGGAAATCATCGATATCTTTTGCAACTCGGAGTTGGAAGTTGCACGCACGAGACACATGGATGCTTACCGGCCGTCGGCGTTTTTCCGTGTTATCGGCGAAGCCCCACTGGACGTGTTTCCCTATTACCACAATACCCTTTATGCACGGAACTACGGACAAGCCGCGTGAAATACATACTTATCACCGGTGCCACTGGAATGATCGGCACTGCGCTGCTTCGACGTGTGAAGCAGGAACCCTGGGCTACATATGCACAGGGCCGAACCATCATCGATAAAGTGTCACCGGATATCAACTGGGTAAACTTCGATCTCTGCAACCCAGGGGACGCCCTCGCCAAACTGCCAGAATTCGATATGGTGTTTCACCTTGCCGGCCAAACTAGCACCTATGCGGCAAGAGACAATCCGAAGTTCGATCTTATGACTAATGCAGTTGGGTTTCTCAATCTTCTTATCCACCTGAAGCAGCAAACGCAACGTCCTTTTGTAGTCTTCGTTGGCACCGTAACCCAAGTCGGCATCACCGAAAAACTTCCTGTCAATGAGAATCACTGCGATCACCCGGTAACTTTTTACGATATCAGCAAACTCACCGCTGAGCTGTATCTCAAGCAGTTCGTCTCCGAAGGCTGGCTTGACGGTTGTTCGCTGAGGCTCGCAAACGTTTACGGCTACAGTCAAGAAGGCCAAAGCGTGGACCGCGGCATACTTGACAAGGTATTCAGAGCGGCAATGAAGGGGGAGGACATCACGATCTTCGGTGATGGCAACTACCTGAGGGACTATGTGTTTATTGAAGACGTGGTCTCAGCCATCATGTTGGCCCCAACCGCGCGGGAGCGGGTTAATGGCAGGCATTTCTGCCTCGGCAGCGGCCGAGGCATTGCTTTGAAAGACGCTTTCTGCAAGGTTGTTGATCTTGCGGCAGATGCATCCGGCACCCGAGCCAAGATCATCCACGTAGATCCACCGGTAAATCTTACTGCTATCGAGTTTCGTAATGCGATAATTGACGCCTCTGCTTATCGCGATGCTACAGGCTGGAGACCCATTTACGATCTCGATGCGGGACTGCGTGCAGCCTATCAATGCCACCTCACATCCCGGCACTGACTCGGCAATGAGCCCAAGCATCTCTGGAACGATGAAACTAGCCTCCTTGGTTACCTTTCCCAAACATACTGACCCTAACGGCGTACTTTGCGTGTACGAAAGTGGCAAGGCTGTCCCTTTCGATATCAAGCGCGTGTTCACGGTCACGGCAAGGGCAAACGATGTCCGCGGCGATCATGCGCACAAGAAGTGCTCCCAATTGCTCGTCTGTTTGGCGGGCGCCATCCTAGTTAGCTGTGATAACGGCGTTGCCGTGACAGAGTTCACGCTGGATAACATTGGCACTGGACTCCTGATACCTCCAGGGATCTGGGCAACCCAGCATTATGTTGAGGACAATTCAGTATTGATGGTCTTGTGCGATCGGGGGTACGAGAAGGACGATTACATTCGTGCCCGCGAGGAATTCATCGCATCGGCGAATCGATTTTAACAAGGCAGGCACGCAAATGACCCAGGGCAACAAGAAGGAAATAATATCCAGAGAACAGTTCTTCGAACTGAATCGTGACGCCGCACGCGCCATGGGTGCGGATGAAGGTCTGCAACGTGGCGCGCTCGATGTCCTCGTCCAGGCAGACAAATATCGTTGGATCCACCAAACCACATGGTTCGGGGAACCGATCCTGAATCTCCCACAAGACGTCATGGCGATCCAGGACATTATCTGGCGGACCCGCCCAGAGTTTGTCATTGAGGTCGGGGTTGCATGGGGCGGTGGCATGCTATTCGAGGCAACGATGCTGGAGATGCTGGGCGGCAAGAAAGTTATCGGGGTCGATATTTTCATTCCATCCGATTTGCGGACACGACTCAGCCAGCATTCTGTCCTGTCGCAACGCATGGAACTTATCGAGGGGAGCAGCACTTCCGAGGAAACGCTGAACCAGATCCGGGATATCCTGCAGGGTTCAACCAATGTTCTGGTCGTCCTCGATTCCAACCATACCCACGAGCACGTCCTCAACGAACTGCACGTCTATGCACCTCTTGTCGGCAAGGGGCACTACCTGATCTGCGGGGATACCATCATAGAAAAATTGCCGGGGCAGGCACATGGCGCAAGGCCATGGGGCCCCGGCAACAGTCCGGCCACTGCGGCAAAGGCGTTTCTTGCTGAGAACAAACGCTTCATAGTGGATCTCGACATTGACAACCGTCTTCTTTATTCGTGCCACCCAGGCGGCTATTTATTGGCCATAGCATAGCGCGCCCGAACCACTTGAGTTGGATTGAACATTCATGAAGATAGTCGTCACCGGTGCACTGGGGCATATAGGATCCCGCCTTGTCCGCGAACTGCCTGCCGCCTTCCCAGGGGCTTCGATCGTTATGATCGACAACATGTCGACCCAGCGATACTGCTCGCTATTCGAACTTCCCGAATCCGGACGCTACACCTTCATTGAAGGAGACATGACAGCAATGGATTTGGTACCTGTGTTGGCAGGTGCGCATGTGGTGGTTCACTTGGCTGCCATTACCGATGCAGCTGGCAGTTTCGACAAGGCTGAGCGGGTCGAAGCGAACAATTTCTCCGCCACACAGCTTATTGCCGAGGCCTGCGCCAAAGGCGGCACTCGCTTGATCACACTGTCGTCCACCAGCGTCTACGGAACGCAGAAAGAGCGGGTGGATGAAGACTGCTCAGTTGACGAACTGAAACCGCAGAGCCCTTACGCTACGACCAAGCTCAAGGAGGAAGCATTGGTCCAAAGATTGGTCAATGAGAGGGGGCTCAAAGCCTCGGTCTTCCGCTTCGGCACGATATTTGGCGTCTCTCCTGGTATCCGATTCCACACTGCAGTCAACAAGTTCTGTTGGCAGGCCTCGCTTGGCCAGCCTATAACAGTCTGGCGTACCGCATATGAGCAGATGAGGCCCTATCTGGAATTGGGGGATGCCTGCCGTGCCATTGAGCATATCATCCGGAAAGACATCTTTGACGGCCTTGTTTACAATGTGCTGACCTTTAACGCCACAGTGAGGCAGATTGTCGAAACTATCCAGAAGTTTGTCCCTGACCTCTCAATCCAGTTTGTGGACAACCGGATCATGAACCAACTCAGTTACGAGGTCAGCAACAGCCGGTTTGGGGCAACCGGCTTCTCGCCGAGCGGGAACCTCGAGCACGCGATTGAGAAGGAACTGAAGCTCTTCATGGCAATCGCCAAGAGTCGGTGATCTCGCTTCAGACAGAATGTCTACCAAATGGCCAACGACCTGACCATTGTTCTACCGCTCTACGGCAGGGCGTATTACACACGGAACTGGCTGAAGAATAATCTGACCGACCACTACGATTACATCGTCGCTGACGGAAGTCCAGATGACAGTAATGCGGATATTTTTGGGTCGCTGATCTCCTCCGGTTTGCAATACTGCCGCTATCCCGCAGATGCTTCCGTTGCCCAGTATGCCGAAAAGATTTGCGACGCAGCCGGGAAGATACGCACGAAGTACACCATGATGTGCGACAACGACGACCTGCTGCTGACACTTGGCATCCGACAATGCATTGCGGCATTGGAACGTGAGCCCGGTGCGGCCTGCGCCGGTGGTCCGATAGCAGGCGCCTGCGGTTGGCGGGGGCAAACTGAACGATTTAGTTACCCCATGATCGTGCACGACCCTGCACAACTGCATGCGACTAGCGGTCTGGAGGCAGTCAGGCGCAACAAGAGCGACTACCGCTACTTCTGGTATTCCATCTTCCGCACCGAAAGCTACCAAAGAATCTGGAAGGAAATTCGTGACATCGGATTTACAAATTTCTATCTGGTTGAAATGTTTCACAGCGATCTTGCCGTCATATCCGGCTATCGCCATATCAGGCAACGTCACTATCTCCGTCTACTCAACCCGCTGTCGTCAACCTCGCTGGAAGTATCGGCCAAGGCGGGCAGGCATACAGAACATGTATTCTTCGACGAGCGCTACAGATCCGACCTGATGTCCATGTCGCGCCGCCTGGCCGAACTGCTTGATTGCCCCACGGACACAATTCTACAAATGCAGAAGGACTATTACCTGAATAGCTTCCGCTTCAAGCCAGGGACTGGTCTATTCGAGCGGGTTGTGGGTGGTTTGACGAGAAGGCTCCCTGTCTTCACGGCTGCGCAAGTACGCGCTATCGCAGCCTGGCAGGCATAGCCTCTTCTTTCGAGCAGGACCGTTACTCCAATTAGTTCGTATTCCTAGACACCGACTTTGAAGAGAAAGGTCGACGCCAGACCGACCCTATGCGTTTCCGGGAAGTTATCCATTGGATAGCCGTTCCAATCCCCAAGAATGCTTGCCCTGAATCGATCACGCAAAACGCATTTCAAGCCGCTGCGATTGGCTTGCGACATGAGTTCGTCATGTGAAATGAACCACGTTGGAATTGACCCGCTATAGTAGCGCTGTGCTGACGCAAAGGAAGCGCAGGAAACCGCAGGTACGTCCTCAAGCAAAACGAAACGCTTCGCGGCATGGATCGCGCTGTCAAAAACACCCCGCCAGTCTTCGAAGTATTGCAAGGAACTGCCCATGTACACAATATCCGCCGGCGATTCAGTCGGAATCTTTGAGGTGAATTGAAGACCAGGCTCCAGTACGACGCTGGAAGCGGCTGCGCAAACAGCTTCGCGCTCAACTACGGTCCAATCCAGAGATACTTCCGGCAGGCTCGCTTTGACTTGCAGTAGTGTCGTCGCGCCGCCGCCACCGATGTCGAGAACACTGCAGTGCGACGATCCCATGCCCGCGATCAGGGCGGCAAGCAATGTCCCTCGTTCCGGGACGGGCGGCAATGGCAATGCTTGCCCCACAGCCGAATGCCACCTTTCAATCCGCGCCGTTATGGCACGCTGCCACTCCACTCCGTCGTAGGCATTGACTGAAGAAGGAACTTCCTCAAAGCTGGCGAAAATACCCGTCCATAGCGGACTGTTCAAACTTAGACCTCCGATTTCTGCCTGCGCTCAGTTGCGGAACGTACCCTTAAAACACGGTACTTCAAATGACATACGATCCAACCCGAAAACGATCTGCGTTTGCACGCACCCACTCGATCGTGCGCCCCAGTCCATCCTCGAGCGCTATGTCAGGTGCCCAGTCCGCGAGGTTCCGAGCCAATTTGGTATCGGCCAGAAGACGTTCTACCTCACTGCCTTTGGGTCTGATGCGCTGTTCTTCACACTCTATCGTAACTTCCCTTCCAATCTGGCGAGCAATTAGCATGGCAAGTTCCCCTATGCTGATTTCCCTGCCGCTACCCAGGTTGATCACCTTGCCGACCGACTGCTGACTCGCGGCAATGCGCAGGAACCCTTCAACCGTATCGCTGACAAAGTTCAAGTCTCGCGTCGGATTGAGGTTCCCAAGGCGGACCACATTGCCTGAGAGACACTGCGTGATCACAGTCGGGATGATGGCGCGCGCCGATTGGCGGGGCCCATAGGTATTAAACGGACGGACGGTTGTGACAGGAAGGCCAAAGGAAAGGAAATAGGCCTCTGCCATCTTATCGGCGGCAATTTTTGTCGCCGAATAGGGCGACTGGCCCTGAAGCGGATGATTCTCGTCAATAGGCACGTAATGCGCCGTACCGTAGACCTCACTTGTTGATGTGTGCACAACCCTCTCGATTCCAGAATCGCGCGCGGCCTGCAGCACATTCAGCGTGCCGACCACGTTCGTTTGAACATAGGAATCGGGGGCATGATATGAATAGGGTATGGCAATTAGTGCTGCCAAGTGAAAGACCTGATCGACATCGCGCATTGCCTGGCGTACGGAATCGCGATCGCGGATGTCTCCAAGCATCACTTCCATGTCGCCCTTGCGAGGCGAGCTATCAAGCCAGCCCCAGTTGCCGTCGGAGGTATACCTAACCATCGCGCGTGTGTGGGCGCCGAGTTCGGCCAATCGCTCGGCGAGATGGCTACCAATGAATCCACCGGCGCCTGTAACAAGTACGCGCTTGCCGTTCCAGTTCATCTTGAGAGTGTCCCGTTCTTCACGTCGGCCTGAGCCTGCACGTAATCCTGATGTTGTCCGATGTCGCGCCAGTATTCCCAGATCGGAAAACTGACGACAGTCATGCCTCTCTCCATAGCCTCCCGGATCAGATCCGTCATATCGAAATGGATGCCCTTGGGAATGAGGCGGTGCACTTCCGGCTCAAGTAAATAAATACCTGCATTTACAAAGAACTTGTGCACCGGCTTCTCGACCAAACGGCTGACATGAACACCCTCAGACTCGACCACGCCGTAGGGTACATGTACTTCGTACTGCCGCACGGCGATAGTCAATGCCGCACAGTGTTCCCGATGGAACGACTGCATGACGCGAAAATCCATTTCGGTAAGGATATCGCCGTTCACGACCAGCAGAGTCGATTCGGGCTCAGACATCAGTGCCAGCCCGCCAGCGGTCCCAAGTTGGCGATCTTCAGCAATGTATTTCAAATTGACCCCAAAGCCTTGACCATCGCCGAAATGCTCGGAAATCTTCTCGGCGCGGAAATGCGTCGTCACGCTGACTTGGTGTATGCCCGTTTCGGAGAGCTGGCGGATGATCCTTTCCATGAGGGGGCGGTCGCCGACCGGCAGCATCGGCTTGGGCATGTCTTCCGTCAGAGGATGCAAGCGCGTACCTCGGCCGCCGGCCATGACTACCGCTTGTAGTGCAAGTTCATCCTCTTCCAGTAGATCACTCAGCCGAACCAAGCCAATAACTCTGCCTTGGTCATCAATTTGCGGAATATGGCTTACACCGGTTTCCCGCAGTATGGCAACCAATTGGCCGTGGTCTGCGCTAGCCGGTGCTGTAATCGGGTGGGCGCGGCCTTCTCTCGTTTGCAGAATATCGCGAACTGGCGTTGTTTGATCAACACCGGCGAGGAAGGCGCGTCGGATATCCCCGTCGGTAATCACTCCAAGCAAACGCTCTTGATCATCGACCACTAACACTATGCCGCGGCGCACTTGTTCGCTACGCATCAGAACATCACGCAGGGTTGCGGTCAGTGGAAGAAAGAGGTCGGAGATATCCTTCATCGCGTTTCGTTTCAGACTGTGTGACACTGCGCAGGTCTCACGGTTGCCACTTTATCTTCCCCCCAGGCTGCGCAATAGCGCTCTGCCGCAATAGCGAGTACCCTTTCCCGTGTTTGGCCAACGGCAAAGCCATCAACAAGCCACTTGAGATACATGCCCATCCGCTCGGCTGCCCGTCCGTCGCGGAACGGATCTAATTCATCGAGAATAGTTGACCAGTCTGCGAAACCTGGGACAGCCTTAGAATGGGTGCGACTTTCCAACCAAGTATGCCATAGGGTATTCCAATCTTTGAACACAACTTTTTCGGCATCAAGTCGGCAAAGGGGGCTGGTTGTCCATCCGTCGTCGTCAAGTAACACGGTGGGAACCCCAGCCAGAGCTGCCTCGCATGCTGCCGTGCCAGACACCAACGAGCCATGCACGGCAAGGTCGGCTGAAAGCGCTGCCTGCGCAGGGATCACCGACCCCTGCAGCACGCCATCATCATAAACATAGCATCGATCGGTTCTAACCGCTCGATCAAGCAATTCGCAGACAGGTCCAAGATGCTGGCGTAGTTTTGCGGGAGTCTTCGGCTTGAGCACCAAGCCGAAATCAGGATACCTAAGCAATGACTCAAAAACGAAAGCATAGTGTTCTCTCATCCGGTCCGCGCTGATTCCCCAATTGGCGTCCGGATAAGCCGCTTCATCGAAGTAGGCGAGGATAAATTTTGCACCATGACTGTGCAGTGCTTCGCGTACCCGCAGCGCCTCTGATTGCACAAGGCGAAAACGATGATCGCCAAGGTAGCCGGTCGTCACAAAATGGTCGATGCGCGATCCCGCCTGGGTCTCGACATCGATACCAGCGCGGGAAAAGCCGAAGTAGATGTCAGTGTTGAGCAGGGTCTTAGCCGTCGGCTCGCCCTCGTAGGAGCGCTGGTAGAGCGCTAGGGCGCCACCCAACTCTCGCAGTGCTTCGCCGATGACGCAATGGTCGGCATTGTACTTAAACCAGGTGACGAAGACCTTAACGTCCTGCGCGGAGAAGACTCGCTTCCAGTAGCGCTTCTGGGCGCGGAACACCGTCCGCTCAGCATCCAGCCAGCCCGTCTCAAGTGGCCGCAGGGCGTCGACCGCAACCCGGCCGGCCGCAGCCAGGCTCGACAGAATGGCCGGCGCGGTCTGCACCGGTGCGCCGTCACATGCGGCGCCATGGCGTATCGCCAGGCCGCGCAGGCCGTGCCGTGCCAGCGCCGCCATGCGCCTGCCGTCGAGCGGATCCTGCGGAATGCCGAACAACGCGACAAGGCGCGCTGGTGGAAAATCCGACTGCTGCCAGAAAAAGAAATCGGAGTAGCACTCGGGACGGTCGAGGTTGAAATGACCATAGTACTGCACAGCGAGGTTTGGGCCGCCAGCTCCGGGCCGGACGGCGCCCCGCCCGCCGCCGGACAACAGGCACGGCAAACCTTCCTTCAGGAACAGCACATCACGCGCGAGCAGGCGGCGCATGGCACTACGCGTGCGCGGCTCGCGGCCGATCAGGTTTATCGCCTCCAGGCCGCATTCCGCGCCATAGGCACGCACGCCCTCCATCCACGGCCAGCGCCGCAGATACAGCGCGACGCGCTCGGCCGCCACTCCGTCGCGGCGGGCGAACCACAAGGCGACGTGAATGAGGTAAATGGCGCGCCAAAGGCCGGGGCCGGCGGCACCGGCATCCCCGGGCAGGGCCAGCTTGACGGTCCAGGTCTTCAGCGCCCCAGCATACCGACTGTCGGCGAGAAACCGGTCGAAATCAGGCTGTCGCAGGATGTGGGAAAGTGCCTTCAACATCTCGCCATAATGGGTGCGCATCCAGATCAGCGTGCCTTCCTCGTCGAACATCCGTGCGGCATCGAAGGTCCATCGCTTAAGCCGCGTGCCGGCGCGCGCGGCCATGCGAAGAGCGAGGCTTTCGGCGGCGGCGCTGCCCTCCACGTACCAGATCGTCGCCGGCCCGTTGCCAGCACGCCGGATGCGTGGCCACACGTCAGTGAGCCAAGTCCCTACCTGAAGCCGCTCGACGAAGAAATAGCGCATGCCTTGCTCAGTCATGGGTAGACAGGTCGACAAATTTCTTGCGCAGCAGACGCTCGTCGAGGGGGATATCGCGCAGGGTGGCGGCGATGCGCTCGCTGGCATTCCCGGCGCCGTAGGGGTTGCATAGACCGCGCAGTCCGGCGCGGAAAGCACCGTCCGTGGCGCGCCTGATGCCGGAGAGGATGTCCTCGGCGGCATAGCCGACGTCGATCACGTTGGCCGCTTTGATGGCGCCGTCCTGTCGGGTGCCGATGTTCACCACGGGCAGCTCGAATGAAGGCGCCTCGCTGATACCGCTGGAGGAGTTGCCGACCATCGCGGCGGCATGCGCCATGAGGTCCACATAAAGGCGACTACCGGCATTGCGAAGGAGCCGCACCCGCGTCGGCTGGCGGCTGGCAAAGGCTTCCAGCGCGGCGACGATGCGCGCACTGCCGGCATCGGCATTGGGATAAGTGGCGACGACGGTGAAGCCCGAGTTGTCCAGCGCCTGCAGCAGCGCGGCAACTTGGTCGTCCTGGGCCGCCGGCTCCAGCGTTACCGGGTGAAAGGTGACCAGCAGGCAGGGTTGCGCCGGATCGAGGTCCAGTTCGCGGCAGAGTGCCTCGCGCGTGGAGCGCGGATGGCTGTGTATCCGGTCGAGCCGGGCCAAGCCGACGTTGAAGACCCGCCATGGCTCTTCGCCCATCTGTAGGACGCGCTCGGCATAGGGCTGACAGGAGACGAAGTGCAGGTGGCTCATTTTGGTCAGTGCATGGCGCACACGCTCGTCGATGGCGCCCTCAGTAACCTTGCCGCCGTAGAGATGGGTCTGCGGAATGTTGAAGGGCAGTGCCGCCAGCGCCGGCGCCAGCATCTCGCTCCTGTCGCCGAGCAGCACCAACAGGTCGGGCCTTCGCGCGCTGAAAGCACGCGCGAAGGCCTGCACGCCCCGCCCGAGCGCTTCGGCGACGCCCGCCGCATCGTCGGTTTCCGGGTGCATTGCCAAGCCGGGCTCGCAGGCGTAGCCGGCCGCCTCGATCTCGCGCATGGTCGGGCCGAAACGCGGGTCGAAATGCGCGCCCGACACCATCAGGCGCAGCTCCAGCGCCGGGTCGGCCGCAATGCGTTCGAGCAGAGGCTCGTAAAGGCCGAAGTCGGAGCGGCCGACGGTCGCCACCGCGATGCTGCGCCTCGTCGTCAAGTCGCCTCCCGCATACGCACGACGCGGGCCGGGTTGCCCGCCGCCACGGCATTCTCAGGTACATCCGACATAACGTTGGCGCCGGAGGCAATCACGGCGCCGGTGCCGACGCGGTGGCGCGGCCCGACGATGGATGCCCAGCCGATCAGTGCCGCCTCGCCCACGAAAACGTCTGCACCAATTGCCGAACGCCCGCCGACGAGGCAATCCCTCCCAATCACGACGTCATGACCGATCGATACCGCCTGGCCGATGAAGACGTTATCACCGATCAGCGGATTGTCCATCAGAACTGCGCCAGGCAGCACGATAATGCCGCTGCCGAGCTGCACCTCCGGCGCAAGGAATGCGTGCGGGTGAATCACGTTCGCGAGTTCGAAATCGTGCTCCCGCAGAAACGCAGCCAGCCGCTTGCGCAGGCGCGGCTCGCCGGCGGCAATCACCGCATGGCTGATGCCCCGGCGCCGCAGCTCGGGCAGCATGTCGTCGGATCCGAGGATCGGCAGCTCGCACAGCGTCTGGCCGTGGCGGGCCGGATTCGCGTCGGTAAAGCCGACCAGATCGACACTGGCGTCGGCCTTGAGCATGCCGCCGACCATGCGCGCCGCCGCACCGCCGCCCAGTACCACCACCCGTTTCCTACTCATCGGCGAACCCACCAATGCGGTCCCAGGTGATCGGATCGCCGGCGGCGATGGACTTGGCCGCCACCCGCCCGACGACGAGGTCGAGGAAGTCCTCGCCCAGGCCGGTGCCCGGCCGCTTGAAAGTGACCATGTCGACCTGCAGCCGTTCTCCGGCGGCGATGTCACGCTCGGCGACAAGGCTGCGGCGCATCAGCTGCATGTTGCGGCGCTCCAGTTCGGTTGGCCGCTTGCGCGGTTCGCCGAGCGCCTGCTCCACCTTGCGGATGCCATCGACCATCCGGCGCAGCTCCGGCGGCTCCAGCGAGGCCTTGTGGTCGGGCCCGGCCAGGGTTCGGTCAAGGGTGAAATGCTTTTCGACGATGCAGGCGCCGAGGGCGGCGGCGGCAATCGGAATGTCGATGCCTTCGGAATGGTCCGAGAAGCCGACCGGCAACCCGAACGCCGCCTTCAGGGTCAGCATGGCGCGCAGGTTGATCTGGTCGGGCGGCGCGGGATAGGCCGTGGTGCAGTGGAGCAGCGCCACCGGCGGATCGCCGTGTCCGGCCAAGATGTCGAGCGCCTTCTCGACTTCGCCGAGCTTGCTGCCGCCTGTCGACAGGATCACCGGCAGGCCCGTGCCCGCCGCCTTCCGCAGCAGGGAATAGTAGACCACGGCGGCAGAGTCGA
The DNA here is from genome assembly GCA_020849155.1 of Rhodocyclaceae bacterium. Classification (GTDB taxonomy): domain Bacteria; phylum Pseudomonadota; class Gammaproteobacteria; order Burkholderiales; family Rhodocyclaceae; genus Desulfobacillus. The sequence goes on from JADLGU010000302.1 coordinate 45,629, forward strand.
TCTTGAGCGCCGGCACGCCGAGCCCGACGAGAAAGTCGATGTCCTCGCGGTGCCCCTTCGACATGAAGACGATGCCGCGGCGTCGCGCATGCTCGGAGATGGCGTGGAAGTCGTCGTCGGACAGCTCGAGGCGCTTGAGCATCTCGAACATGGTCTGGCTGTCGCCGCCGCCGGTCTTCTGATAGTCGGCCTTGGCGGCACGGCGCGTGACCACGCGTTCGGTCTTGAAGGTCTGAAACTTGACCACGTCGGCACCGGCCTCGGTCGCCGCGTCCACCAGCCGCAGCGCCATGTCGAGGCTGCCGTTATGATTGACGCCCGCCTCGGCGATAACCAGGCAGGGCTGGCCCTCGCCAACGCGCCGGCCACCAATGCTGAATGACTGTCCCGTCATGTCCTCTCCCTCTTCAGGCTCCGGCCGAGGCGCGACGCGTAACCATGGCGATCAGCTCGCCGACGTTCCTCACGGCATTCGCCTCGCGCGGGTCGTGGCGAAAGACGAAGCCGTCCTCCAGCGCCAGCACGAGGCGGATCTGTCCGAGCGAATCCCAGGCGCGTAGCTTGTGCGGCCCCAGCTCATCCGTCACCTTGTCGACGGGAAGGCTGAACACCTCGGCGACGATCTCGCGCACGCGCTGTGCCAGCGCCGCGCCGGTCAGCTGCGGGCCGCCCACCGCCGGCGCGGAGGCCGCCGCGACTTCATGCGCCATCGTCGCGGCGAACGCCCTGCGATTGATCTTGCCGGGACCGGTGCGTGGCAACTTATCGAGGAAATGGAAGGAGGTCGGCACCTTGAAGGCCGGCAGCCGCTCCTGGGCGAAATGCAGCAGCTCGGTGCCGCCAAGCGCCGCGCCGGTGTTTTTCACCAAGCAGGCGACGACGTCCTCGCCCAGCATCTCGTGCGGCAGGCCGATCACCACGACGTCCTTCACCGCCGGGTGCTGCATCAGCACCTTTTCGACCTCCACCGGCGAAATCTTGTGGCCGCCGCGGTTGATGATGTCGCTCTTGCGTCCGGTCAGGTAGACGAAGCCGTCGGCATCCAGGTGGCCGAGGTCGTTGGTATGGAACCAGCCGTCCTGCCACGGCGACGCCGGATGCCCATCGGGGCCGAGATAGCCGAGCATAACGTTGTCGCCGCGCACGACCACCTCGCCCTCCTCCCCCGGCGGCAGGAAGCGGCCGGCCTCGTCCATGATGCGCACCTCGTTGACCGCCAGCGGCCGGCCCACCGACTCCACCTTGCGCCGCGCCGGATCGGTCTCGTTCAGCGTGATGCCGCAGGTCAGCTCGGTCAGCCCGAAGCCCTGCACGACCGGGATGCCGAAGCGGGCCTCGAAGCGCTCGACCAGCTTGGGCGAAAGTGGCGCCGAGGCCGAGCCGATGTACTTCAGGGAGTGGCGCGCACGCGCGTCGGGGCCGGCCTCCTGGTCGGCGAGGACCGCCAAAACACTCGGTACCACCTGTACGAAATTCACCTCGTGGCGCGACACAAGCGGCCAGAAGGTCTCTTGCTCGAAGGCTTCGCAAAGCACCGTCGCGCCACCCTGCCAGAAGGGCATCAGCACGTTGCGGTACATCCCCGATGCGTGAAACAGCGGCAGCACACAGAGATGCCGGTCGTCCCCGCCGAGGCCGTAGGCGGTGACCATCGCTTTCAGTTCGGCAATCATGTTCCTCTGCGAGATGCTGATGCGCTTGGGCCGGCCAGTCGACCCGGAGGAGCACATGATGTAGGCGGGATCGTCGGTCGCGATCCCTGCCATCGCGGCGAACGGCTCGCGTCCGGCGCTGCCGGCGAACCCCGCGGCCACGGTCATCGGCGTCAGCCGGCCGGCGGCCGGCAGCCGTCCTTCTACGAAGACGCCGGCATCGACGAAAACGATCCTCACCGGCAGGCCCTCGATAGCGCCTTCGAGTTCGCCGGCGCTGTAGTCCGATCCCATCAGCAGGGGCCGTACGCCCGTGGCCAACGCAGCCAGGAACAGCGCAATGTTCTCGGGGGAATTCTTCAGCGCCATGACGGCATGGTCGCCCGCCGACAGCCCGGCGTCGGCCAGCAGGCCGGCGGCGCGGCGCACCAGTTCACCGAACTCGGCATAGCTGTACCGGCGATCGCCATCGGGCAGGATCAGGAAAGTCCTGTCGGCGAATCGCGTCAGGCGGTCCTGTACGAGCCTAGCCATGTTTGGAAAATCAATCACAACCCTGTCCATCAATTCAACACCAAAGTCTGACTCTAACCATTAATTGAGGGGTATGTGGTCCGCCTCAGTGCCTATCATGGAATGCAATCAACCATATTCACGCCAATGGTCGATCGTCACATACCCTTTTTCCATCATGAATTCCGCCCAATGCAAGTCAGCCAGATCGTCGATGTCGACAGAGTGGTAACGATCCATGAGATGGCCGTAGACGCCCGTGCGGTCCTGAAAGATCCATTGATACTTCTTGAAGTAGTCCCACCTAAAGAGATAAAAGGTGCCATTCATCGTAACTTCCTTGGGCAGCGTCTGCCTTAGGCCCGTTTTCTCTCTAATGGCGTTCATCTTGTCGACGATTTCTGTCAGGCAATAGTTGTCGTCCATAGCCCCTACAACTGTGCTGGGGCGTTCAACTTGGCGAACGCCAACAACGGCGTTTGCTCCAGTTTGGCGCATCAACTCAACGGCTTTGTCATAGTCATCTGCCTTGGAAAACGGGGACGACGGCTGTAGCAGCATCACGGCGTCATAGCGCTCGCGCCCCTCCCGCTCGATCCACTCCATGGCGTGCAGGATAACGGGTCCGCTCTTGGCGGTGTCGCTGGCCAGCTCCGCCGGCCGCGTGAACGGCACCTCGACGCCATGGCGACGGGCATCGTCCTGGATCTCCGCACTGTCGGTGGAGATGATCAGCCGCGCGCAGTGCTGGCTCTTGCGCGCGCTGATCGCCTTGTAGCCGACCAGTGAAATGCCGCCGATGCGGCGCAGGTTCTTGCCCGGCACGCCCTTGGAGCCGCCGCGCGCGGTGATGAGGAACAGCACCTTCATGCCGTGGCTCCTAGCGTACGGTCGGTCACCGCGTCCGCCATGCGCCCGGCGAGCAGCATGGTGCGGTGTGCTCCGGCCAGGTCCTGCGCCGGCCAGCCGGGATCCTCGCCGCGCACGAGGCGGCAGAAGGCCGCCATCTGGCCATGGAAGCCGGGCTTGCAGCGTCGGTCTTCCTCGCTCGGCGCGATCTCGTGGCGCTGCCCCTTGGCGTCGATCCAGACCCCCGCCTCGAGCGGCTTGAACTCGACGGTGACGCCCTGGCCGCTCAGCATGACGCGCCAGCCGCCGGGGGAGAGCCAGTGCGCGGAGTACTCGCCGAGGGCGCCCGAGTCGAAGTTCATGATGGCGGCGAACTGGTCGCCGAACGGTTCGCGGCGGCGGTGGGTGAGGCAGTGCATCTCGTCCACCTCGCCGCCGAAGAAGCGCAGCAGGTCAATGGTGTGCGTGGCATTGGCATAGATCCAGCCGTCGAGCACGGCCTGCGGATGCCGGCCGGTGGCGCGCACGGCGTCGATGCGCTCGTGGCCCTCGATGAGCAGGCCGAGGAGCGGGCCGTGGCGGCGGATCACCTCGAGCCCCTGGTGGAACACCGAGTAGTAGCGGCGGTTGTAGCCGACCATGCTGCGCACGCCGCGCTCGCCGGCCAGCCGGGCCAGCTCGGCGCTCTCGGTCGGCGTAAGGCCGGCGGGCTTCTCGATGAAGAGCGGCAGCCCGCACGCCATGGCCTGTCGCGTCACCGCGCCGATGTTCGCCGCGGAGACGAGGATGAGCAGCCCGTCCGGCCGCGCCTCGCGCAGCAGGCCGTCGAGGTCGTCGGCGACGCAGGGAATGGCGAAGCGCGCCGCCAGCGCCTCCGCCTTGGCGCGGGTGCGCGAGGCGATGCCGACGACGCCCGCCCCCGCCAGGCCCTGCAGGGCCTCGAGATGCTTCACCGCGATGTTGCCGGCCCCGACGACGCCGAGGCGCACCCTGTCCTTCATTTCGTCCGCCTCATGTGATCGGCACGTCGAATTCGAGATCGTCGCCGGCGAGCGGCAGCGCCACCCGCGCGCCGCCGCGTTGCGACGACAGATGGAAGCCGATGACGACATCCACGGCGTCGATGCCGCCGTGCACCGTGTCCTCGCGCTGCGGCCCGAGCAGGTCGTCGAGGCAGGCCCGCGTGGCCAGCACGACATCCATGGCGTCGCCGGCTTCGAACGGCACCCGCTCGGGCATGACGAAGCGCGTCTTGACGACGCCGCGCTGCGCCGCCGGGCGGGCGAAGATCTCCACCTTGCCGCCCTGCGGCGGCGTCCAGTTGTCGAGATTGACAACGCCCTGCGTGCCGACGATCTGCATGAACGGCGTGATCGCCGCCTCGCCCGAGAGCTGGAAGCAGGCCGTCATGCCGTTGGCGTAGCCGACGATGCCGCGGCCGCCCGGGTCGAGGAACTGCGCGCCGCGGACGTTGGGCGCCGGGTCGCGGTCCACTTCGCCCGAGACCCAGACGGCACGCGCGCCGGCCAGCCAGGCCACCAGGTCGAAATAGTGCGTGCCGATGCAGCCAAGGCCACCGGCGCCGACCGAAACGTTGATGTGGTGCAGCTCGCCGATGGCGCCGCCGTCGAGCAGCTGCTTCAGGCGGATGCTGCGGTCGTAGAAGCGCCGCGCCAGGTTCACCGCCAGCCGCGTGCCGGCTGCCGCGCAGGCCTGCGCCATCTCGCGCGCCGCCCGGCCACTGGTGGCCATCGGCTTCTCGCACAGGATGTACGGATAGCCGGCGGCGGCGGCGGCCAGGGTAATGGCATGGTGGCTCGGGCCGTTGGTGGCGATCAGGACGACATCGACCTGGCCGCGCTCCCGTTCGAGCAGGTCCTGCCAGCGCAGATAGGCGCGGGGCGCTTCGCCACAGAGTTCGGCGGCGGCCGGAAAGGCGGCTTCCGCGGCGTCGCACACCGCGGCGATGCGCAGGCCGGCCTGGCGCGCGGCCTGGATCTGGCGCCGGCCCATGCCGCCCAGCCCGATCACCGCCGCCCGCAGCGAAGCCGTCTCCATCACAGCTCCACCGGCTCGCTGTCGAGCAGGGCGCGCAGCTCGGCGGGCGGCATCCAGACCGGGTTGCTGTCGCTGCTGTAGGCAAAGCCCTCCCCGACCGGCTTGCCGCCGGTGGCGGCGAGATAGCCGGCGCGGTCCCACCAGTCCGTCGCCGGCTGGATGACGTAGTGATCGTCGAATTCCGCGGTGTTCCAGGCGTCGTCCGGCGTGATCATGATCTCGTGCAGCTTCTCCCCCGGCCGGATGCCGATGACTTCCGTGCGGCATTCCGGCGCCACGACCTTCGCCACGTCCATGATGTTCATGCTCGGAATCTTCGGCACGAACACCTCGCCGCCGCGCATGCGCTCGAGGCAGTCGACGACGAACTGCACGCCCTGGCCGAGCGTGATCCAGAAGCGTGTCATGCGCGGGTCGGTGATGGGCAGCACGCCGGAGGCGCGGCGCTGCATGAAGAAGGGGATGACGCTGCCGCGCGAGCCGATGACGTTGCCGTAGCGCACCACCGAGAAGCGCGTCCGCTGCGGCTCGGCCAGTGCGTTGGCGGCGACGAACAGCTTGTCGGAGCACAGTTTGGTCGCCCCGTAGAGGTTGGCCGGGTTCGCCGCCTTGTCGGTGGACAGGGCGATGACGCGCTCGACGCCTTGGTCGATGCTGGCGCTGATGACGTTGCCGGCGCCCATCACATTGGTGCGGATCGCTTCCATCGGATTGTGCTCGGAGGCCGGCACCTGCTTCATGGCGGCGGCGTGGACCACGACATCGATGCCGTCGAGAGCATGGTACAGGCGCTCCTTGTCGCGCACGTCGCCGAGCACCCAGCGCAGGCGGGCGTCGCGGTAGCTCTGCTGCATCTCGAACTGCTTGAGCTCGTCCCGGCTGAACACCACCAGCCGCTGCGGATTGTGCCGTTCGAGCACCGTCCTGACGAAGCGCTTGCCGAAGGAGCCGGTCGCTCCCGTCACCAACACCGATTTGCCGTCGAGATATGACATCGCCTACTCCATGACCGCATGTAAAAGCTCTTCGCGCCGCCCCTCGGATTCCTGGCGGCGCAAGGCGTGGAAGAAATCGTCGAGCCGGCCCAGGCCGGCGCCGATCGTCGCGCGCGCTCGGGCGGCATCCAGCGACATGTCCGCCGGCCGCCTGGCGGCCAGCCCGGCGTCGCGCAGCCTGCCCGGCCGCACCAGCTCCGCCGGCAGGTCGAAGGCCCGCGCCAGCCGCAGCGCGAATTCGTATTTCGAGACCCGCTCGTCGCCGGGCACGTTGAACGTTCCGCCGGCCGACAGCGTGACGAGGCGGTGCGCCGCCGTCGCCAGGGCATCGGCGAGGATCGGCGTGAAGTACACATCGTCGAACATCGTAATTTCCTTGCCGGCGCGCAGGGCCTGGAGGATCCAGTCGCTGAAGGACTGGCGGCGGGCGTGCCCCCAGCCGAAGAAGTTGGTGCGCAGGATGAGCGCCTGCGGATGGGCCTGCCGAACCCACTCCTCGGCCAGCAGCTTGCTGCGGGCGTACTCGTTGAGCGGCTCCGGCGCGTCGTCCTCGCGGTAGCCGCTGCGCGTCCCGGCGAACAAGTGGTCGGTCGAGATGTGCACCAGGCGGATGTTCCGCCCGGCCGCCGCCGCGGCGACGTTGCGGGCGAGCTCGGCATTCACCCGGCGCGCCAGGGCGGGATCCGCCTCGCAGGCGTCAACGCTGGTCAGGCCGGCGGCGTGCACGACGAGATCCGGACTCAGCTCGGCGAACTGGCGCGACAGGCGGTCGGCGTCGTCGAGATCAACGGGCAGCGCCGTCGCGCCGCGCAGCGAGACACGATGGCGGTGCGTGCCGAGCATCACGTCCCAGCGCTCGCGCATCGCGCAGGCCCAGTTGAGGGCGAGCAGCCCGCTGCCGCCGGTGATCAGGAGCCGGTCTTTAGGCATGGTGATCCCCCAACTCCTTCTTTAGCCGCTCGATCTCCTCGCGCGCCCCCCGATATTCGTCTTCCTTCAGACGCAGGAAGGCGCGCGTCAGCTCCAGCTTGGCGGCGATGCCGCTCGGCGTGAGCAGGTAGGCATAGGCTAGTTTGTTGTCGCTGCGGCGGAAGTTGTTGGCCTTGACCAGACCCTTCTCGAGCAGGGCCTTCATCAGGTAATGGGTCTTGCCGAGGCTCACGCCGAGGGCGCGCGCAAGCTCCCGCTGGCTGATCTCGGGCTGTTCCTCGATCAGGCGGAGAACGCGATAGTGGGCGGCTTCCCTGGGGGTCACGACAGTCCGTTCAATAGTTGAACGGATGAGAATTTAGCACGATATCAGGGATTTGGGAAGCTTGCCCTAGACCCGGTAATAGCCCCGGTACCACTCGACGAAGCGGTGCACGCCGTCCTTGACCGGGGTGGCGGGAGCAAAGCCGGTGGCGGCGCGCAATTCGGCCGTGTCAGCGTAGGTGGCAGGCACGTCGCCGTCCTGCAGCGGCAGGAAGTGCTTCTCCGCCTTTCGGCCGAGCGCCGCTTCCAGGGCTTCGATGTAGGCCATCAGTTCGACCGGTTGGTGATTGCCGATGTTGTAGACGCGCCAGGGCGCCCAACTCGTGGCGGGGTCGGGGCGGTCCTTGACGAAGGACGGATCGGGCGCGGCCGGCTGGTCGAGCACGCGCACCACGCCTTCGGCGATGTCGTCGATGTAGGTGAAGTCGCGCTGCATGCGGCCATGGTTGAAGACGTCGATCGGCCTGCCCTCGAGAATGGCTTTGGCGAACAGGAAGTAGGACATGTCCGGCCGACCCCAGGGCCCATAGACCGTGAAGAAGCGCAGGCCGGTCGCCGGCAGGCCGAAGAGATGGCTGTAGGTGTGCGCCATCAGCTCGTTGGATTTCTTGGTGGCGGCGTAGAGGCTGACCGGGTGGTCGACGCTGTCGTGCTCTGAGAACGGTATTTTGGTGTTGCCGCCATACACGCTGGAACTGCTGGCATAGACGAAGTGGCGGACCTTGCCGTGCCGGCAGCCTTCGAGCAGGTTCACGAAGCCGACCAGGTTGGACTGGGCGTAGGCATGCGGATTCTGAAGCGAATAGCGCACGCCGGCCTGCGCGGCGAGGTTGATGACGCCGTCGAAGCCCTCCTTGCGGAAGAGTTCGGCCACGCCGGCGGTGTCGGCGATGTCGAGCCGGTGGAAGCGGAAGCCCGGCCGGCCCACCAGCTGCGCGAGGCGCGCCTCCTTCAAGCCGACGTCGTAGTAGTCGTTCAGGTTGTCGATGCCGTCCACTTCGTCGCCGCGCGCCAGCAGGCGCTGGGCGACGTGCATGCCGATAAACCCGGCGGCGCCGGTGATGAGGACTTTCATGATCGGTCAGAACTCACGCAAGACTTTGAAGCCCTCTCGCTCGGCGGCCGCGCAGAGCCTGGTGTCGAGGCAAATGAACTGCCAAGCGTGCGGGCGATGATCGCAAGCAACCAATGCCGCGGCAAGCTGCAAAGCATCGGCCGAGCGCAGCGGATGCACGCGCAACAGGCGCGCGGCCGTCTCCCGCACCACGTCGAGCGGCTGGACTTCGTGCCACGATTCGTTGATTTCCTTCAGGCGGCGCAAGGCTTCGGTGACCTTGCCAGCCTCCAGTCCGCCTTCACGCTCCAGGCGTGCCAGGGCCGACATGCATTCGACCGGTGTTCCCCACCAGGCAACGGCTTCGGGATTCGAGGAGTAGAACTTTCGCAGGCCGGCACTGCTGGATTCATGGACAACCAGGGGCAATACAGCCGAACTGTCCCAGAAATTCATCGACCCTGCTCGCGTTCCTCGAGCAGCAGCGCCAAAGCACTGGCGCTTTGGCGAAGCCGCAACGGCTGTTCGAGCGCCCAGGGCGCGGTCCGGCCGCGCCGGATGATCCCTTTGCGCACGAGCAAAGCCAGGCTGCCGGAAGCGGTCTCGGATTCTTCCGGGGCGATCGGTATCAGCTTGGCCACCGGGCGGTCGCGGTCCGTGATGACAACGGTCTCGCCATGCCTGACCTGCTCGATCAGGGCGCTGAGTTGATTCTTTGTCTGGGATATCGAAGCCAGTTTCATGTGGCTATTATAGCCAGAATGGGTCGGGGGCTCAATTCAGCTGCCCTTGTCCCACGGGGATTTCCTGCGGTCATCGGGCTGATAGAATTCGGCCCTGCCTCGAACAAGAAGAACCGCAGTCCCTTCACAACGCCGGGCCCATGCGAATCCTCCTCGTCAAGACTTCCTCCCTCGGCGACGTCGTGCACAACCTGCCGGTGGCGTGCGACATCCGCGCGCGCTTTCCGCAGGCGCGCATCGACTGGGTGGTGGAGGAAGGCTTCGCCGACATCCCGCGCCTGCACCCGGCCGTGACCAAGGTGATCCCGGTGGCGGTGCGGCGCTGGCGCCGCAGCCTGCTGTCCCCAGCCACCTGGCGCGAGTGGCGCGCGTATCGCGCCGCCGTGCGCGCCGAGCGCTACGACCTGGTGCTCGACACCCAGGGGCTGCTCAAGAGCGCGCTCCTGGCCCGCCAGGCGCAGGGCAAGCGCGCCGGCTATGCCGCCGAGGCGGCGCGCGAACCGCTGGCGGCGCGCTGCTACGACGCCGCTTACGCCATCCCCAAGAACCTGCATGCGGTGGAGCGCAACCGCTGGCTGGCCGCCGCCGCGCTGGGCTACGAGCCGAACCTGCCGCTCGACTACGGCATCGCCGCCGCGGCGCTCGCGGCGCCCTGGCTGCCGGCGCAGCCGTATTGCGTGCTGCTCAGCGCCAGCAGCCGCGCCGACAAGCTGTGGCCGGAGGCGGACTGGCTGGCGCTCGCGGCCGCCCTCAACGCGCGCGGGCTGGCCTGCGTGCTGCCGGGCGGCAGCGCCGAGGAGCGCGCCCGCGCCGCCCGCCTGGCATCGGCCATGGCACAGGCGGTCGCCGCGCCGCCGATGGGCATCGCCGAACTGGCCCGGCTGCTGGCCGGCGCGCAACTCGTGGTCGGCGTCGACACCGGCCTCAGCCACATTGCCGCCGCATTGGGGAGACCGACTTTTTGCCTGTTTGCCGGCTCGCATCCTGAACTCACCGGCGTCTATGCCGGCGAGACGGCGGTCAACCTCGGCGGCGCCGGCGCGCCGCCGACCGCCGCGCAGGTGATCGAGGCGGCGACGGGACGGCTGTGATGGCGCGCTTCCTCTACAACCTGGCGCTGCTCGCCCTGCTGCCTTACGTGTGGCTGCACCTTTTCCTGCGCAGCAGGAAACAGCCGGAGTACCTCCAGCACCTGGGGGAACGATTCGGGCGTTACCCCTCAGCCCGGCCCTCTCCCCGGGAGGCAGAAGGGGTCATCTGGCTGCATGCCGTCTCGGTCGGCGAGACGCGCGCCGCGGCGCCGCTCGTCGCCGCGCTGAAGGCCAGCCATCCCGGCCATCGCATCCTGCTCACGCACATGACGCCGACGGGCCGCCACGCTTCCGAGGAGCTGTTCGCGGACAGCGTCGAGCGTGCCTACCTGCCCTACGACTATCCGTTTGCGGTGCGGCGCTTCCTCGCGCATTTCCGGCCCACGGCCGGCGTCATCATGGAAACGGAAATCTGGCCCAATCTGGTGGCGGCCTGCAAGGCCGGCGGCATTCCCCTGCTGCTGGCCAACGCGCGCCTGTCGGAGAAGTCGGCGCGGCGCTATGCGCGCTTTCCCCGGCTGACGCGCGCCGCCCTGCAGGGGCTCGCCGCCATCGCCGCGCAGACCGAGCAGGATGCGGCGCGGCTGCGCGCGCTGGGCGCGGCGCGGGTCGAGGTGCTCGGCAACGTCAAGTTCGACCTCCTGCCGCCGCCGGAACAGCTGGCGCTGGGCGAAACCCTGCGCCGGCGCATGGGGCCGCGCCCGGTGCTGCTTGCCGCCAGCACGCGCGAAGGCGAGGAGGCGCTGCTCTTCGCGGCGCTGGTGCAGCGCCCGCTGGGCGAGGCGCTGCTCGTCGTCGTGCCGCGCCATCCGCAACGCTTCGACGAAGTCGCCGCCCTGGCGGCCAAGGCCGGTTTCGGCCTGCAGCGGCGCAGCGAGGGTGCGCCGGTGGCGGCGACAACACAGGTACTGCTCGGCGACAGCATGGGCGAGCTGTTCGCCTACTATGCCTCCTGCGACGTCGCCTTTGTCGGCGGCAGCCTGCTCGACTATGGCAGCCAGAATCTGATCGAGCCCTGCGCCGTGGGCAAGCCGGTGCTGATCGGCCGCTCGACCTACAATTTTTCGCACGCCGCCGAACAGGCGCTTGCCTGCGGCGCGGCGCAGCAGATCGGCACGGCGGAGGGTCTTCTGGAAGCCGCCGCCGCACTGCTGGCCGACCCGGCGGCGCGCGGCCGCATGGGAGAGGCGGGGCGGGAATTCGCCGCCCGTCACCGCGGCGCGACGGCGAGGAACCTGGAAATTATTTCTCGAGCAATGCGTTGATCGCCTGGACGTCGTCCTCGCCGAGGGAGCCGGCGGCGGCCTTCAGTCGAAGCTGGGCGACCAGCGTGTCGTAGCGCGCCTTGGCCAGGTCGCGGCGGGTGGCGTAGAGCTGCTGCTGGGCATTGAGCACGTCGATGTTGATGCGCACACCGACCTCGTAGCCGAGCTTGTTCGAATCGAGGGCCGACTGGCTGGAGACCAGGGCCTGCTCGTAGGCCCGCACCTGGGCCATGCCGCTGGTGACGCCGAGGTAGGCCTGGCGGGCGCCCAGCGCGGCGGCGCGGCGGGTGTTGTCGAGGTCCGCCCGCGCCTTCTCGCGCAGGGCCACCGCCTCGCGGTCCTTGGACATCACCGCACCGCCGGCGAAGATCGGCAGGGTGAGCTGCAGGCCGATCGTATTGGAATGGGTGTCGCTGCCGGGCAGCGCCACGCCGGCGGCCAGGCCGCCGGTGGCCGAGCTGCGGCCGCGGGTGGCCACCAGGTCCAGCGTTGGCAGGTGGCCGGCGCGCTGCTTGTTGATCTCCTTGTCGGCGATCTCCAGCGCCGCCTGCTGGGCGGCCACCAGCGGGCTGCCGGCCTCGGCCGCCTCCACCCACTTGCCCATGTCGTCGGGCTGCGGCCGCTGCAGCTGCACCTGGGCGCGCAGCGCGGCCAGCGACTCGGGCACCTTGCCGATCACCTGGCGCAAGGCCTGACGCTTGATCTCCAGGTCGTTCTGCGCCGCCAGTTCCTGCGCCGTGACGAGGTCGAAGCGCGCCTGGGCCTCGTGGGTATCGGTGATGGTGGCAGTGCCGACCTCGAAGTTGCGCTTGGCCGCCTCGAGCTGTTCGCTGATGGCCTTCTTCTGCGCCTGGGCCAGTCCCAGGCTGTCCTGCGCCAGCAGCACGTCGAAATAGGCCTGCGCGGCCCGCAGCACCAGGTCCTGCTTGGCCTGGGCGAACTGGGCGTCGGCGGCGACGACCTGCAGCTTCGACTGGCCGTACTGCTCGATGTTCTGCCAGCGGAAGATGGGCTGGGTCAGGGTCAGGGTGTAGCCGTTGGTGTTGTACTGGGCGTCGACCGGCGGGGTGTTGAGCATCCGCCGGTTGTAATCGATGTCGTTCCAGGTGGTGCTGGCCGTGGCCGAGATCACCGGCAGCAGGCCGGCGCGGCCCTGCGGCAGTTTTTCCTGGCCGGCTTCCCAGGCCGCCTTGGCGGAGGCGAATTGGGCGTCGTAGGCGATCGCGTCGCGATAAACCTGCAGCAGGTCGGCGGCGAGGGCCGGCGCACTGGCCAGGGCAAGGGAGAGCAGGACAATGTTTTTCTTCATGAGGCGGGCCTCCAAGGCCACAAACACTAACAATTAAGCCGTGGCTTGCACGTCCTGCGCCCAGGCGATCACGCCGCCGGCCAGGTTGTAGACGCGCTCGAAGCCGTTCTGCTTGAGGAACATGCCGGCATGGTGGCTGCGGGCGCCGGAACGGCAAATCATCACCAGCTCGGCGCGCCGGTCGAGTTCGTTCAGGCGCGCCGGGACGGTGCGCATCGGCACGAGCTTGGAGCCCTCGATGCGATAGGCGGCGAACTCGTCGGGCTCGCGCACGTCGATGAGCAGCGGATCAGGGCGGGTTTCGTCCTGCAGCCATTCGTTCAGCTCGACAGCGGTGATCTGGACCATCTGCATTCCTCAAAAATAGAATTTGCCCCGCTCCGGCACGTTGCGCAGGCGCGGGATGCTGGTCTCGAACAGATTGACGCTCTGGAACTGTCCCTCGGCCACGCAGGTGACCAGGCGCGCCTGCATCAGCGGCGCCTCGCCGACCACCGCCAGCAGGCGGCCGCCGACCTTGAGCTGTTCCAGCAGCGCCTCGGGGATCTGCGCCACCGAGCCGGACAGGACGATCGCATCGTAGGGCGCTTGCGCCGGCCAGCCATCGGCGCCGTCGCCCTCGATCACCGTGACGTTGTCGGCGCACTCGCGCTGCAGGTTCTCGCGCGCCTTCGCCGCCAGCGCCGGCTCGATCTCGACGGTGTAAACATGGTCGCTACGGGCGCCAAGCAGGGCCGCCATGAAACCGGAGCCGGTTCCGACCTCCAGCACCTTGTCCGACTTGCGCAGCTGCAGGGCCTGGACGAATTTGGCCTCCAGCGCCGGCGTCAGCATGGCCGCGCCGTTGCCGAGCGGGATCGACGTCTCGGCGAAGGCCAGCTTGACGCTGGCCGGGGGCACGAAATCCTCGCGGCGGATGGTCAGCAGCAGGTCGAGCACTTCCTGATCCAGCACCTCCCAGGTGCGGATCTGCTGCTCAACCATGTTTTGGCGGGCTTGCTCGATGTTCATGATCTTGCTCCGGGTATATATTAGCAAATACTTATTAAGTAGGCCAGTAGGCGAAACTCGCTGAATTTTAACTTAATCCGCCCGCTTCACCCTGAACCAGGCGGCGTACAGGGCCGGCACGAAGAGCACCGTCAGCATGGTGGCCATCAGCAGGCCGCCCATGATGGCGAAGGCCATCGGCCCCCACAGCACGTTGCGGGTGAGCGGGATCATCGCCAGCATGGCCGCAGCGGCCGTCAGCACGATCGGCCGGAAGCGGCGCACCGTCGCCTCGCGGATCGCCACCCAGGGCGGTTCGCCGGCGCGGATGTCCTGCTCGATCTGGTCGACCAGGATCACGGTGTTGCGCATGATCATGCCGCCCAGGGCGATGGTGCCGAGCATGGCG
>JADLGU010000303.1 GCA_020849155.1 Rhodocyclaceae bacterium
GTGTCCTTGCCGTAGGAGCCGGCCTCGCGGCGGAAGCACGGCGTGTGGCAGACGAACTTCAGCGGCATCTGTTCGGCTTCGACGATCGTGTCGCGCACGATGTTGGTGACCGGCACCTCCGCGGTCGGGATGAGGAAGTAGCCGTCGTCCTTGATGTGGAAGAGGTCCTCGTGGAATTTCGGCAGCTGGCCGGTGCCGAACAGGCTGTTGCCGTTCACGAGATACGGCGCATAGATCTCGATGTAGCCGTGCTCCTGGGTGTGCACGTCCAGCATGAACTGGGCGAGCGCGCGGTGCAGGCGCGCCACGGCGCCCTTCATCAGGGAGAAACGCGCACCGCTGATCTTGGTCGCCGCCTCGAAGTCGAGGCCGCCGAGCGCCTCGCCGAGGTCGACGTGGTCCTTCGCCGGGAAGCCGAAATCGCGCGGCGTGCCCCAGCGCTTCACCTCGACGTTGTCGGCCTCGGATTTCCCCGCCGGCACGCTCTCGTGCGGCAGGTTGGGGATCACCGAGACGAAGGCGTTGATGCGGTTGAGCAGGTCGGCCAGCGCCTCCTCGTTGGCCTTCAGCTCGTCGCCGAGGCCGGCCACTTCCTGCATCACGGCGGCGGTGTCCTCGCCCTTCGCTTTCAGCTGGCCGATCTGCTTCGAGAGCGCGTTGCGCTTCGCCTGCAGATCCTGGGTGCGCACCTGCAGGCCCTTGCGCTCGTCCTCCAGCGCCTGGAAGGCGGCCACGTCGAAAGAGACGCCGCGGCTGGCGAGCCTGGCCGCCACTTCGGCCGGCTGGCTGCGCAGAAGCTGGATGTCGAGCATGATTAAGCCTTCCTTTTCAAATGGCTGGCGGCTGTTTTTGCCACCCCGCCTGCGGATTCGCCGGCAGCTGACGGAATTGCCGGCGAATTCATCGAACGAAAAAATTATTCCTTGAAATTCCGCGCCTCGCGTCTATAAAAAACTCAATCATCGAGCGGGAGGCGCCATGCTGTCATTGCAGGAATGCATCGATTTCAGCGATCTCTCCGAGGACGAGATCGAGGCCATCGCCGAGCACGAGCACGTGCCGGAAATCGTCGCCGCCGAACTCGGCGCCACGCTGCTGCAGACCACCTCCGGCGTCTGCCTGATCAAGCTCTACCTGCTGGAGAACATCGAGCAGGCCCGCCATCGCGGCCACTTCGACAAGGCCAACCGCCTCGAGGAGCTGTATCGCCGCTTCAACCGCGACCACCCCGGCGCCGACCCGGCGCAGACCGAGCTGCTTCATTAAAAAACCGGTCGCCGTGCCACGGCGACCGACTTTTTATTTTCCCGACTTCCGGTCCAGCTCGCGCAGGTGCGCGAGCTTCTCGGCGATCCGCGCCTCCAGGCCGCGCTCGGTCGGCCGGTACCAGCGCACCTTCGGCATGCCCTCGGGGAAGTAGTCCTCGCCCGCCGCGTAGGCCTCCGGCTCGTCGTGGGTGTAGCGGTAGTCGCGGCCGTAGCCCAGCTCCTTCATCAGCTTGGTCGGCGCGTTCCTGAGGTGCACCGGCACCTCGCGCGAACCGTCCTCGGCGACGAATTTTCGCGCCGAATTATACGCGACATACACCGCGTTCGACTTGGCGGCGCAGGCCATGAAGATCACCGCCTCGGCCAGCGCTAGTTCGCCTTCGGGCGAGCCGAGCCGCTCGTAGGTCTCGACGGCGCTCAAGGCGATCTGCAGCGCGCGCGGGTCGGCCAGGCCGATGTCCTCGGTGGCCATGCGCACGATGCGGCGGCCGAGGTAGAGCGGATCGGCGCCGCCGTCGAGCATGCGCACCAGCCAGTAGAGCGATGCATCCGGGTCGGAGCCGCGCACCGACTTGTGCAGGGCCGAGATCTGGTCGTAGAAGGCCTCGCCGCCCTTGTCGAAGCGGCGCAGGTTCTTCGCCAGCGCGCCGGCGAGAAAGTCGGCGTCCACGATCCGGCGTTCCGACGTGGCCGCCGCCGTGTGGATGATCTCGAGGGCGTTCAACAGGCGCCGCGCGTCGCCGTCGGCCAGGCCGACGAGGCGGACCTTCGCACCCTCGTCGAATTCCAGCTCGGGGAAAGCCTGGGCGCGGGCGCGCTCGAACAGCTCGCCCAGTTCCGCCTCGGAAAGGCTCTTCAGCACGTACACCGCCGCGCGCGAGAGCAGCGCGCCGTTCACCTCGAAGGAGGGGTTCTCGGTGGTGGCGCCGATGAAAGTGACGAGGCCCTGCTCGACATAGGGCAGGAAGGCGTCCTGCTGCGCCTTGTTGAAGCGGTGCACCTCGTCGACGAAGAGAAGGGTGTGGCGGCCGCTACTCGCCAGCGTCAGCTCGGCGCGGGCCACCGCCTCGCGGATGTCCTTGACCCCGGAGAACACCGCCGAGAGGGCGATGAACTCGGCGTCGAAGGCTTCCGCCATGAGGCGCGCCAGCGTGGTCTTGCCGACCCCGGGCGGGCCCCACAGGATCATCGAATGCGGCGTCCTCGACTCGAAGGCCAGGCGCAGCGGCTTGCCCGGCCCGAGCAGGTCGGCCTGGCCGA
>JADLGU010000304.1 GCA_020849155.1 Rhodocyclaceae bacterium
GGCCCTCGCGCGAGGAGGACGTCGAGGAGGTCGACGTCGACAAGCTGAAGGAGATGGTGCACGTCAAGGACGAGGACATCGCCGCCCTCGATGAACTGGTGGTGAAGCAGGAGGCGCACAAGTGAAGAAGGAGCTGCGCTTCGGTTTCGGCCTGATGGCCCTCATCCTCGTCACCACGGCGATCTTCATGCCGTGGACCAGCATGACCAACGGCCATCTCGGCCTGCTCATGCTCTCGCTGGTGGTGGTCGCCATCATGCTCGGTTTCCCGACGGCTTTCACCCTGATGGGCATGGGCGTCTTCTTCGCCTGGCTCGCCTACAACAGCTCGAGCCCGGACCTTGCCGTGCGCCAGACGCTCGACCTGATGGTGCAGCGCGCCTACGCCGTGATGAGCAACGACGTGCTCATCTCGATTCCGCTCTTCGTCTTCATGGGCTACCTCGTCGAGCGCGCCAACCTGATCGAGAAGCTGTTCAAGAGCATCCACCTGGCGCTGGCGCGCATCCCCGGCTCGCTCGCCGTGGCGACGCTGGTCACCTGCGCCATCTTCGCCACCGCCACCGGCATCGTCGGCGCGGTGGTGACGCTGATGGGCCTGCTCGCCTTCCCGGCCATGCTGCGCCACGGCTACGACATCAAGCTGTCGGCCGGTTCGATCACCGCCGGCGGCTGCCTCGGCATCCTCATCCCGCCCTCGGTGCTGCTGATCGTGTACGGCGCCACCGCCGGCGTCTCGGTGGTGCAGCTCTACGCCGGCGCCTTCTTCCCCGGCCTGATGCTGGCCGGGCTGTACATCGCCTACGTCATCCTGCTCGCCAAGTGGAAGCCGCAGCTGGCGCCGCCGCTCTCGGCCGAAGAGCGCATCGTGCCGCTGCCGCCGCACAACCGGGCGGTGGCCGAGGCCCACGGCCGCCGCGCGCTGCCGGCGCTGCTCACGGCGCTGAAAGGCCGCGTGAATGCCGGCGTGCCGGCCGGCGTCATCCTCAGGCAGCTCGTCGTCGTGCTGCTGCCGGCGGCGGTGTGGTTCGGCGGCATGGGACTGGTGTACAAGTCCGTCACCACGCCGCCGGAGCAGCTGGACATTTCCGGCCTGCAGGAGATGGGCAGCGGCGCGGCCGTCGCCGCCGAGGAGGGCGCCGAAGAGAAGGCCGAGGGTGTATCCGAACCGCCCGAGGAGGACGAGGGCAAGGCGGAAGGCGTCAAGGAGCCGCCGGCCGATTCTTCCCCGCTCCCGCGCGCGGGAGAGGGGCCCTCTCCCCCGACCCCTCTCCCGGTGCCGGGAGAGGGGAGCACACCCCCCGAGCCCGTTCCGGCGCCGCTGAGCTACTGGATCGTGCTCGCCGCCGGCAGCGCCGCCGTGCTGTTCTTCTACTGGATCTTCGACTTCGCCCGGCTGGAAATCTTCAAGATGCTGCTGGCCTCGTTCTTCCCGCTGGCCATCCTGATCCTCGCCGTGCTCGGCTCCATCGTCTTCGGCCTGGCGACACCGACCGAGGCGGCGGCGGTCGGGTCATTGGGCGGCATCCTGCTGGCGGCCGCCTACGGCCGGCTCAACCTCGGCGTGATGAAGGAGTCGGTGTTCCTCACGGCGAAGACCTCCGCCATGGTGTGCTGGCTGTTCGTCGGCTCCTCGATCTTCTCGGCGGCCTTCGCCCTGCTCGGCGGCCAGGAGCTGATCGAGAAGTGGGTGCTCTCGCTCGACATGACGCCGCTGCAGTTCATGATCCTCGCCCAGTTCATCATCTTCATCCTCGGCTGGCCGCTGGAGTGGACCGAGATCATCGTCATCTTCATGCCGATCTTCATCCCGCTGCTGGCGCACTTCAACGTCGACCCGCTGTTCTTCGGCCTGCTGGTGGCGCTCAACCTGCAGACGGCCTTCCTCTCGCCGCCGGTGGCGATGGCGGCGTTCTACCTGAAGGGCGTCTCGCCGCCGCACGTCACGCTCAACCAGATCTTCGCCGGCATGATGCCCTTCATGGGCATCCAGGTGCTGGCGCTGGCGCTGCTCTACCTGTTCCCCGACATCGGGCTGTGGCTGCCCAGGGTGCTCTATAAATAAGGTTATCGCCGCCCAGGAAAATATGATGGCCGGCTCGCGGTGGACAGTGGTAGATTTCCCGGCGGGACGTTCGACGTGGAGGGGAACATGGAAATCGCAAGAAGGCTCGGCGCCGTGCTGGCGCTCTCGCTGGCTGCCGGCGCGGCCTGCGCCCAGGACGCCACCTACAACATCCGCACCTTGACGCCGGAGACGGCACTGAAGGCCGCCCAGGCGGCGCTGAAGTCCTGCCGCGACGGCGGCTTCCAGGTGGCGGTGGCGGTGGTCGACCGCTCCGGCCTGGCGCAAGTCATGCTGCGCGACCGCTACGCCGGCGCCCATACCCCGAAGACCGCCATCGGCAAGGCCTGGACGGCGGTGAGCTTCCGCAGCAACACCACCGGCCTCGCCGAGATCAGCCAGCCGGGCAAGGCCGCCAGCGGCCTGCGCAACCTGCCCAACGTGGTGGCGCTCGGCGGCGGCGTGCCGATCGAGGCCGGCGGCAGCATCCTCGGCGGCATCGGCGTTTCCGGCGCGCCGGGCGCCGACATCGACGAGAAGTGCGCCAAGGCCGGCATCGAATCGGTCAGGGAGGCGCTGGAGTTTTGATTCGCCCCGGCTGGCCGCGCCGGTTCATTTCATCCGGTAGCCGGCGTGGCAGGCCACGCACTGCGCCGTCGTCGCGGCCAGCGCGGCCAGCGCCGGCCTGACGTCGCCGGTGGCGGCGGCATCCCTCGCCGCGACGGCAAAGCGGCTGGCGTGGCGGTGCATGGCGCTGCCGGCCTCCTGCATGCCCTTCGGCATGTATTTCGCCACGTCGTGCGCCCCGTGCAGGGCCAGCGAGCTCATGCCGAGGCGCTGCTCGGCGATGTCGGCCGCCTTGTCGTGCTCCTGCTGCGCAAGCGCCTCCTGGATTTCCTGCAGCGCCAGCAGGTGGTCGCGCATATTGGCCAGCGTGTGCTCGCGCAGCGCCTTCGGGAAATAGACGGACTGGCGCTCGTCCTTCGGCGCAGCCTTCGGGGGCTTTGCCGCTTGTGCCTGGTGCTGCATGTGCATGGCGTGGTCGTGCTGCTGGGCCGGGGCCGGCGCGGCGCCGAAAACCAGTCCGGCCGCCAGCGCGGTACTCAATGTATGTTTCATGGTTTCTCCTTGTCTCTCAACCCGGCAGGGTAGGGCGCACGGCCCGGCCTGCGTTATGATCCCGATCATATGAACGTCGATTGGTCCGCGATTGCCGCAGAACGCCCCGAACTGGCGCACATCCCGCCGGCGCTGCGCGATGCTGTCCGCCTGCGCGAGCTTGCCGCCGGGGAAGCGCTCTTCCGCCAGGGCGACCGGCCGAAGGCGATGCACTGCGTCCTCGACGGCGAGGTGCGCCTGCTGCGCCGCTCGCGAGGCGGCGCCGAAGTGGTCCTGCAGCGCAGCCGCGGCGGCTTCTTCGCCGAGGCCAGCCTGGAATCGAAGGCCTACCACTGCGACGCCGAGGCGACGGCGGCCACCCGCCTGCTGTGCTTTCCGATGAAGGCCTTCCGCGAGGCGCTGGAAGGCGACGCCGCCTTCCGCAACGCCTGGATGGCGCTGCTCGCGCGCGAGGTGCGCAGGCTGCGCGCGCGCTGCGAGCGCCTCAGCCTGCACGGCGCCGAGGCGCGCATCCTGCACGCCATCGAATCCGAGGGCGCGGCCGGAATGCTGGAGCTCGCGCAGTCGCGCAAGGCCTGGGCCGCCGAGCTGGGCCTCACCCACGAGGCGCTCTACCGGGCGCTGGCGCGGCTGCGGGCGGCCGGCACGCTGGCCCTCGACGGCGCGCGCCTGACGCTGCGTCAACCGGGCCAGCGTTTATGATTGGCGGGCCATGAACCATCGCCGCTGGAACATCCTCGTCCTCTGCACCGGCAACTCGGCGCGCAGCATTCTCGCCGAGGCGCTGTTCAATGCGCTCGGCGGCGGCCGCGTGCAAGCCTTTTCCGCCGGCAGCCGGCCGGCCGGCAAGGTGAATCCCTTCGCCCTGGAACTGCTGGACGCGCAGGGCCTCGATACGGCAGGCCTGCGCAGCAAGGGCTGGTACGAGTTCGCCGCGCCGGGCGCGCCGCCGCTCGACCTCGTCGTCACGGTGTGCGGCAACGCCGCCGGGGAGACCTGCCCGGTGTGGCCGGGGGATTTCCTGCGCGCGCATTGGGGCGTGGACGACCCCGCAGCGGTCGAAGGCAGCGACGAGGCCAAGCGCGCCGCCTTCATGAAAGCCTACGCTGCGCTCGCCGAGCGCATCCTCACCTTCCTCAGCCTGTCCTTCGAGGACATGCCGCGCGACGAGTTGCAGCGCCACCTCGACGAGATCGGCCGCGCCGGCGCCGCCGCCGCCGTGCCGCAGGGACCGACTTTTTCCCATGACGATTGAACTGACCGAACGGCAGAAGCGCCTGCGCAACCTCGTCATGCTGCTGGCGCTCGGCTCCTACCTGATGTCGATGTTCCACCGCGTCGCGCCGGGGGCCATCGCGCGCGACCTGGCCGCCGCCTTCGAGATCAGCGCCGCCTCGCTCGGCGTGCTGGCGGCAACCTACTTCTACGTCCTGACGCTGATGCAGATCCCCACCGGCGTGCTCGCCGACACGCTGGGGCCGCGCAGGATCCTCGCCCTGGGCGGCCTGGTCGCCGGCTGCGGCAGCCTGCTCTTCGGCCTGGCGCCGAGTTTCGAGCTGGCGCTCGCCGGCCGCACCCTGGTCGGTTTCGGCGTCTCGGTGGCCTTCATCGCCATGCTGAAACTCATCGCCGTCTGGTACGCGGAGAACCGCTTCGCCACGCTGGTCGGCGCCATGATGTTCCTCGGCAACGTCGGCACCATGACGGCCGGCACGCCGCTCGCCTGGGGCGCACAGGCGGCCGGCTGGCGCGCGGTGTTCGTGGCCATCGGCGTGTGCTCGCTGCTGATCGGCGCGGCTTCCTGGTTCCTGGTGCAGGACCGGCCGGGGGAAAAGGGCGCCCCGACCCATGCAGGCGCGCAGGCCGACCGCACCGCCTGGCTGGGCGGCCTGCTGGCCGTCATGAAGAACCGCCTCACGTGGCCGGGCTTCTTCGTCAATCTCGGCGTCGCCGGCAGCTTCTTTTCCTTCGCCGGGCTGTGGGCGGTGCCTTATCTGACGCAGGTGCACGGCCTGACGCGGGCA
>JADLGU010000305.1 GCA_020849155.1 Rhodocyclaceae bacterium
GGCCGGCAACCCGCGCCGCGGCGACCCCGGCGCGCATCTGCTCGACAAGCGGCGCAGCCTCACGTTCGAGATGATCCGGCCGTTATTGTCGATAGAGGGCGTGCGCTTCGTCAGCCTGCAGAAGGGCGAGGCGCCGATGGCGGCGGACCCGCGCCTGACCGACTGGACGGCCGAACTGAACGATTTCGCCGATACCGCGGCGCTGGTGCGCAACCTGGATCTCGTCATCACGGTGGATACCTCGGTGGCGCACCTGGCGGGCGGGCTCGGCGTGCCGGTGTGGCTGCTCTCGCGCTTCGACGCCTGCTGGCGCTGGCTGACCGGTCGGGACGATACGCCGTGGTATCCGTCCATGCGGCTGTTCCGCCAGGAGGCCTACGGCGAGTGGTCGCCGGTGGTCGAGCGGATTGTTCGAGAATTACATCAAAATATGTCTGCAAGATCATGATTTGATGTTTATAATGAATTCCGGTGGCTCCGGAATTGAGTCTGGAGGCTGACATGAACAAGATACTTTCAGTGCTGATGGCGTGGACCGTGGCCGGCCTGCTGGCGCCCGTGGCGGCGCAGGCGCAGGGCGCGGCGAAGGCTGACTTCGTCAGCGGCCCCGTCATGGCGATCGGCGCCGACGGCGTGCAGCGCCCGCTGCCGAAGGGCGGCGAAGTGCGCAGTGGCGAGACGGTTGCCACGGGGGAGGGCCGCGCGCAGCTCAACTTCACCGACGGTTCGGTTGTTTCCCTGCAGCCGAAGACCGAGTTCCGCGTCGACGAGTACAGCTTCGTCGAGGCCGACAACGCTTCCGAGAAGGGCTTCTTCAGTTTGCTCAAGGGCGCGCTGCGCACCATCACGGGAAAGATCGGCCGAGGCAAGAAGACCGCCTACAAGATGAGCACCGTGGTGGCCACCATCGGCATCCGCGGCACCGAGTACAGCGCGCGACTCGACAACGGCCTGACGGCGTCGACCATCGCCGGCGAGATCGAGGTGTGCAACAACGGCGGCTGCACCATCGTGCGCAAGGGCGAGTCGGTCTTCGCGGCGGACAGCAACACCAAGCCGGACTACACGAACATCCAGGCCGGCCTGCCCCCCGCCGAGCCGCCCACCGATCCCAACCTCTTCGCCGGCGGCGAACGCACGACGGCGACGGGCGGCATCCCCATTCCGACGCTGCCTTCCGGGCCGGGCTACGACGTGCTCTTCGCCGGCTTCGATACCGGCCTGGCGTTCTCCCTGCCGCCCGGCAACGGCACCGCCACCTTCGACCAGGCCGGCGCGCTGTCCGGCCTGACCGGCGGCACTTCCGGTGCGCCGACGACGCAGGTCGAGTCGATGACCGACGGCGTCATCGCCTGGGGCCGCTGGGCCGGCGGTACCGTGGACGCGGGCTTTGGCCCGGCCCCGGTGACCAATGTGCATTACGTGACCGGCACGCCGACGCCGGGCGCCGCGCTGGCGACCCTGCAGAGCATCGACTTCCAGGGCCTGGGCGCCGGCAAGGCGGTGTACGGCTTCATGGGCGCCACCTCGCCGACCGCGGCAAACGGCGCGGTCGGCGGCGGCGTGAACGGATCGCTGACCGTGCAGTTCAGCCCGGCGACTGTCACGGTCAACACGCTGCTCAACCTGAACATCGGCGGCGGCACCTACTCCATCACCTCCGGCGTGGTTTCGGGCACCTTCCCGTCGTTCAACGACGCGGGCGCCGTCTGCGCCGCCTGCGTCGGCGGCACCGCCCAGATCAACGGCAACTTCTTCGGCGCGACGGCGCAGCGCGCCGGCATGACCTACAGCTTCACCGGGGCCGGCCCGCTGGGCGGCGTCACCGGCGCCGCCACCTTTGCGAGATGATCTTTTCCTGACATGAACAAGGCCCTGCTCCCGACACTCCTCGCCGCCGCCTGGCTGGCCGCGGCGCCGGCCTGGGCCGATGCGTTGCTCGACGAGGCGCGCACGCTGATCGACGCCGGCCGCGGCGCGGAGGCCTGGCCGAAGCTCGCGCCGCACGAGGCGCAGCGCAAGGGCGAACCGGAGTTCGACCTGCTCTACGGCGTGGCGGCCTTCGAGGCCGGCGAGAACACCCGCGCGCTGTTCGCGCTGGAGCGCGTGCTGGCGATGGAGCCGGGCAACAACCGCGCCCGTGCCGAGATCGCCCGCGTCTACCTCGCCATCGGCGACACCGACATCGCGCGCCAGGAGTTCCGGAACGTGCAGCGGCAGGGCGTGCCGCCGGCGGTGTCGCGCTCGATCGAGAAATACCTCGAGGCCGTCGAGCGGCTGGAGGAAGTGACGAAGCCGATGCTGAAGGCCTATGTCGAGGGCACGCTGGGCGTCGACGACAACGTGAACACCAGCATGGGCGGCAGCAGCCAGGCGATCCCCGGCCTCGGCGGCGTGGTCGTCCAGTTCGGCCCCGGCGCGGCGCAGACGGCGGACACCTTCGCCAGCCTCGGCGCCGGCCTGCGCTACCGCAACCCGTTCGAGCCCGGCCTGGCCTTCGTCGCCGGCCTGTCGGCCTCGCAGCGCAGCCATGCCAACGACCGCGAATACAACATCGCCACGCTCGACGGCAGCGCCGGCCTGGTGAAGACCGTCGGCAACGACACCTGGTCGCTCACCGCCCAGGCCAACGGCATGACGCTGGGCGGCCACAGCTATCGTTCCGCCCTCGGCGCCACCGGCCAGTGGCAGCGCAACCTCAACACCCGCGAGCAGGTGACGGGCTACCTGCAATATTCCGACCTGCGCTACGGCTCCTTCCAGGGCGCCGACCAGAGCATCCGCGACGCCCACCGCTGGGTGGCCGGCGCCGCCTATGCGCGCGCCTTCGAGAACGGCCTGATCGCCTATGCCGGCGGTTTCCTCGGCGTCGAAAACGAGAAGCACCGCGACGTGCCCCACCTCGGCCACGACCTCTACGGCGCCCGCCTCGGCGCGGAAAAACCGGTGCGCGAGAACGTCACCCTGTTCACCAACTTCGCCTACGAGCACCGCCGCCATGGCGGCGAGTGGCCGCTGTTCCTGACCCGGCGCAAGGACAACCAGTACAGCCTGAACTTCGGCGCCAACATCGTGCCGGCGAAGAACTGGCTGCTGATCCCGCAGGTCAGCCTGACGCACAACGACTCCAACGTCTCCCTCATGGAATACCGCCGCAACATGGCGAGCGTCACCCTGCGGCGCGACTTCTGACGCGGCGCCCGGGGAAGCGCCGGGGGCCGGTATAATTCGCCCTTTCCTGGATTTGAGCCGATTTCCCCTTCCCCAATGGCAGCAGACATCCGATCCGAACTGACGGCCTTGCTGCGCGCGGCGCTGGAGAGCGTGGCGCCGGACAGCCGCGACGCAGTCATCCTGCTCGAGCGCCCGAAGCAGGCTTCGCACGGCGACTTCGCCAGCAACCTCGCCCTGCAGCTGGCCAAGCCGCTCAAGCTCAACCCGCGCGACATCGCCGGCCGGCTGCTCGCCGAGCTGCCGAAGTCGCCGCTCGTCGCCAAGGCCGAGGTGGCCGGCGCCGGCTTCATCAATTTCACCCTCGCCCCTGCCGCCAAGCTGCAGGCGGTGCGCGCAGTGCTGGCGCAGGGCGCCGATTTCGGCCGCGGCGCGCTCGGCGGCGGGCAGAAGATCCAGGTCGAGTTCGTCTCCGCCAACCCGACCGGCCCGCTGCACGTCGGCCATGGCCGCGGCGCGGCCTACGGCGCCAGCCTCGCCAGCCTGCTCGATTTCGCCGGCTACCGCGTGACGCGCGAGTTCTACGTGAACGACGCCGGCCGCCAGATGGACATCCTCGCGCTGTCGACCTGGCTGCGCTA